>NZ_JBIPNG010000495.1:0-4748 GCF_044373815.1 Prosthecobacter sp.
GCGCGTGCCCGGATGCCACGATGTCGCCCACCTCCCACTCCCTGGCCCTTTCACCGCCGCCTCAATTCAAAAATGCTTGGCTCCATTCACCCCTCAATAGCAGACCGCGTGCCGAACAGTACTGGCAGGAGTGCCCGCATTACTTCAATGGCTCATGCGAGCATCTGCTTGATCACGTGTCCTTCCACATTCGTGAGGCGGCGCTGGACGCCGTTGTGTTCGAAGGTGAGGCGTTCGTGATCGAGGCCGAGGAGGTGGAGGATGGTGGCGTTGAAGTCGTAGAGGGGGTGGATGTCCTTCACGGCTTTCTGGCCGAGTTCGTCGGTTTCGCCACAGCTCACGCCGGGCTTCACGCCGGCGCCGGTCATCCAGCAGGTGAAGCCGTCGGGGTTGTGATCGCGGCCTTTGGCTCCCTTTTGGAAGAAGGGCATGCGGCCGAATTCGGTGCACCAGACGACGAGGGTGTCTTCGAGGAGGCCGCGTTCTTTGAGATCGCGAATGAGTGCGGCTGCGGGTTGATCGAGGATGGGGGCGTGGACGTCGTACTGCTCCTTGAGGGCGTTGTGGCCGTCCCAGTTGAGCTTGCCGCCGCTGGCGTAGGCACCGTTGAAGAGTTGCACAAAGCGCACGCCTTTTTCGATGAGGCGACGTGCGAGGATGCAGTTCTTGGCGAAGGCGGCTTTCTCGGCGTTTTGCGTGTCGTCGGCACCGTATAGTTTGAGGATGTGCGCGGGCTCGGTGCTGAGATCGCTGATCTCTGGAACGCTGAGCTGCATGCGCGCGGCGAGTTCGTAGCTGGCGATGCGTGCGGCGAGTTTGCCATCGCCGGGATGGGCTTCCAGATGGCGGGCGTTCATGCGCTGGAGGAGGGTGCGCGCGGCCTGGTCTGTGGAGGGGGAAACACCCGGTGCGGCGAGATGGCGCACGGGGGCTTTGGAGCTCATCGTGGTGCCTTGAAACGCGGCCGGAAGAAAGCCGGGGCCCCAGTTGTTCGCGCCGTTTTGCGGCACGCCGCGTGGATCGGGAATGGCGACGTAGGAGGGCAGGTCCTGGTTCTCGCTGCCGAGTGCGTAGGTCGTCCATGCGCCGAGGGAGGGGAAGCCGTCGAGATTGAAGCCGGTGGAGAGGAAGTTCTCGGCGGGGCCATGCGTGTTGGACTTGCTGGTGAGCGAGTGCACGAAGGCGAAATCATCGGTGAGCTCCGCGAGATGCGGGATCATGTCGCTGACCCATTTGCCGGTCTGGCCGCGCTGGCGGAAGGCGTACTGTGGGCGGGCGAGATTGCCTGCGGGCCCTTGGAAGGTGACGGCGGGGCCGCCGGGAAGGGGCTTGTCGTCCCACTTGATGAGTTCGGGTTTGTAGTCCCAGGTTTCAAGCTGACTGACGGCACCTGCGCAGAAGATGACGACGACGTTTTTCGCCTTCGCGGGGAAGTGCGGCTGGCGTGGGGCGTAGGGGCGTGCGGGATCAATGATGGGTCTGTCCGCAGCGAGCAGGCCATCAAGGCCGAGGAGATTCGTCAATGCGATGGAGCCGAGAGCCGTGGCGCTGCTGCCGAGGAAGCGGCGGCGATCAAGCAGTGCGTGGCCGGCGGGGGAGAGGTGATCGGAGGAAAGGCTCATGGCACAAAGAGGAATTCGTTGCTGTTGAACAGGGCGCGGCAGAGGGCGGTGAGGCCGTGGCTTTGGACGAGCGGTGTGGTTTCGGCGAGTTCGGCGGCGGTGGGGGGGCGGCTGAGGGAGAGGTGGTAGGCGAGGGTGATTTGTTTGGCGGTGTCGGTGCCGGCTTGCTGCTGGATGCGAGTGGCGAAGGCGGCGGATTGTTCGAGGGTGAAGAGGCTGTTGAAGAGGTTGAGGGCCTGGATGGGGGTGGTGCTTTCGATGCGGCGGGCGGTGCTCTGGCCGGCATCGGGGCAGTCGAATGCGCCGAAGACGGTCTCGGGTTCGCGGCGCACTTTGTGGGCGTAGATCATGCGGCGCTGGTTGTCGGCGTTGAAGGTCTCGATGGGATCGAAGCCGCTGAGGCCGCCGCGCTGATCGAAGAGATTGAAGCCGCGGCCATACATCTGCAGATTCAAACGACCGCTGACGGCGAGCATGGAGTCGCGGATGGATTCGGCTTCGAGACGGCGTGATGGGTAGCGCCAGAGGTAGCGGACGTCGGAGTCGATGGTCTCGTTCTCTTTGATGCTTTGTGATGACTGCCCGTAGGTCTCTGAGAGCAGGATGAGGCGGTGCATGTGTTTTACGCTCCAGCCGCTGCGGATGAATTCGACGGCGAGATAGTCGAGGAGTTCGGGGTGGGTGGGCTTCATGCCCATGCGGCCGAAGTCACTGGGGGTTTGCACGAAGCCGGTGCCGAAGTGGCCCTGCCAGATGCGGTTGACCATGACGCGGGCGGTGAGTGGGTTTTGTGCGTTGGCGATCCAGTCGGCGAGGGCGCGGCGGCGGTCTTGTTCGGCGGATTCTTTGGGGAGTGTCACGTTGCCGAGAGCGCTGAGCACGGCGGGGGTGACGGCTTCTTTTGGCTGCTCGGGATCGCCGCGATTGAGGAGGTGGATGTCGTCCGGGGTGCGGAAGGTGCCGGCGAAGACTTTCTGCAAGTTGACGGCCTGGGCGATTTGTTTCTCGGTGCGGGACTTTTCCTCAAAGAGCGGGCGGGCGCGTTTGTTTTCGGCGGGGGTGAGGCCCTTGAGCGTGGGTCTTGCGAGCTTCTTGTTTTTGGGATCAAACTTCTGCCGGTCGCTGGCATCGGCCACGGTGTGCCACTGGCCTGCTGCATCGCTGATTTCGATTTGGTAATCGGTGGCGAGACGGTCGGTGAATTTGCCGTCGCGGTCACGGCTCCAGACGACGCGCTCGATTTGTTGCTCCTGCGGGAATTCGAGTTCCACCCAGCCTTTGCCAAGTGTGTTGGAAAGCCAGCTGCGTGAGTTGCCGTAGCGGCCGTCGTTGAGAAAGCGCAGTTCGTGACGCTCGGCCACGCCGATGTCGCCGGAGGATTTGCGCTTGGTGCCGGTGGTGGCGAGAGCGACGTTTTCGCCGCGCGTATTGAAGACTTCGAGTTCATCGATGCAGGGCTCGAGGTTAGTCGTGGCCTTGATGGTGAAGCGCAGGCGCTGTGTCTTCACGGGTGGAAAGCGGTCCGAGTTTTCACGGGCATTGATCATGGGGCGCTCGGCACCGGATTTCGCCATGGGCACGAATTGAGCGAGTTCTTTGTCGATCTCTGCGAGGCGTGCTTTGAGCTGTTTCTCCTCCGCGCGTGCGGCTTCGGCTGCGGGTGTGTGCAGATCGCGGTCGGCGTATTCGACACCGGCGACGAAGGCCTGCATGGCGTAATAATCTTTGGAGGTGATGGGGTCGAACTTGTGATCGTGGCAGCGGGCGCAACCGACGCTGAGGCCGAGGAAGGTCTGGCCGATGTTCATGACCATCTCATCAATGGAGTCCTGCCGTGCGAGGCGCTTGGAGGCATCGTCCTTGCCGATCTGACCGGGCAGCAGCACGGAGGCGGTGACGAGGAAGCCGGTGGCGGCGTCCTGGCCCATGGCATCTCCCACGATCTGCTCCTTGATGAAGCGATCGTAGGGCGTGTCGTTGTTGAAGGCGCGGATGACGTAGTCGCGGTAGGGCCAGGAGTTGGGGCGCTCGGTGTTGACCTCAAAGCCATGGGTGTCGGCGTAGCGTACGACATCGAGCCAGTGCTGAGCCCAGCGTTCGCCATAGCGTTCGCTTTTAAGCAGGCGGTCTACTAGATGCTGGATGCTGGATGCTCGATCCTGGATGCACTCCTTTTCAAAAGTCGCCGTTTCATCCGGTGTGGGTGGCAGGCCGGTGAGGTCGAAGGTGATGCGGCGGATGAGCGAGACGGGATCTGCGGGCGGGGAGCGGTGGAGTTTTTTTTCGGCGAGCTTGGCGTCGATGAAGGAATCGATGCTTTGAGGAGAACTTGGAACTTGAAGCGGCTTGAAGGACCAGTGATCGCGGCGGTCTTCGAGTTTGGCGAGATCGACGCCGTCGGGCCATGGGGCGCCTTCGTTGATCCAGGTGGTGAGGGTGGCGATGTCGCTGGCGGGGAGCTTGCCTTTGGGAGGCATGAGTTCGTCGTCGTCATCGGTGGTGATGAAGTGGATGAGCGGGCTGTCGCTGGCTTTGCCGGAGATGATGTCGGGCGAGTGTTTGTCGCCGCCTTTGAAGGCTGCGGCTTTGATGTCGAGGCGGAGGCCGGACTTTTGCTTTTTCTCGCCGTGGCAGCTGTAGCAGTGCTTCTGCAGGATGGGGCGGACCTCGCGAACGAAGTCAACGGCAGCGGCGAGGCTGGAGGAGGCGAGGAGAATGAGAACAACCAACTTCATGAAGTGTGATCAGCGGTAAGGATTGCCTGCGGCGTGTAGGGCGCGGAGTTCATCGTCGGACATGGCGCGGCCGAGCAGGAGGAGTTCATCGACACGACCGCTGAGCTTGCGGTCCTGCTGGTTCCAGTTGCCGATCTGCGCGGGGCCGAGACGTGCGGGGTGTGCAATGTCCAGGCGGGTTTCTTTGTCGAACTCACCATTGAGATAAAAGCGCACGGTGCCGCGTGTGGAATCATAGACGGTGGCCAGATGCACCCAGCGGCCTTGCTCTGGCAGCACCGGGGTGCGGGAGTCGGGGTGGCCCTGGCGCTCGGTGGAACCGGGGGCGAGAGTGTTGCCGATGAGGGCGAGGCGCATGGTGGTGTCGCGGTTGATGATCCAGTGCACCTGG
>NZ_JBIPNG010000357.1:0-6943 GCF_044373815.1 Prosthecobacter sp.
CAGTGCGCTGACGCACTGTTTTTTCCAACTCGGCCTTCTCTTCATCACTCAAAACCAGCGGTGGGATCGGACGTCCAGGCTTCATTCCACCCGCTATCATATCTCATCATATTATCAAATGAACTTCCCTGACAGCACACTAGCTCATCGTTGACTGCGGTCTATTCCCGACGTCAGCATATCGAACTGAACAAGATCAAGATAGCTGGTTATGCCAAAGCGTTTGAGCAAAAACGGAGAGCATCCAGGCGCATTGGATCCCCCCACAGTAGTGATGGTCGATTCAAATCCAATGCCTCGAATGATTCTTTCTGTTTCATCGGAAAAATCGGCGACTCCACCGTTTGGGTAGCAAAAGGTCGTGCAGGGTCTTCCCGTTTCTCGTTCGATGATCTCCTTCCCCTTCGCAACATCGCTCAAGACGAGATCAGGGGGGCAGCGGGACAAGATCCAATGCAAATGCGTATGCGCCCCAAATGAGACAAGGCCACTTTTCTGCATCTCACGAACATGACTCCAGTCCATCACATGATAGATGGCAGGCACGGAAGCCCCATTTGAAAGATCGAGTTTAAAGCCCAATTGCCGCTCCAGATCCTCCACAGCGACTGTTAAATCTTCGATGGGCAAGGCCTTTAAACGTTTTTTAACCCGAATAAGCTCGTGCTTGGTTCGGCAAGCGCGACTGAAAGCGTAATCTACGCGATCCACCCATAGTGGTTTATTTTCGTCCACAAACTCGGTTGCGAGAAAAATGGTAGCAGGAACTCCATGCTTTTTCAGCACCGGAAAACCGAGGACATAGTTTGACAGAAACCCATCGTCAAACGTTAGAACGACACTGGATGGCGGGGGGGGCACGCCGGCATTTAGACACCTCACCAACTCATCAAGTGCAATGACTTTGAAATGCTTCGTGAGATGGTTCAAAAATGCATCAAAGCGCTTAACGTGCAGATGCTTGTGCTGACAGTTGTCCAACCCGTAATGTTGTTGATCGGTAAGACCATGAAACATCAAAATTATCGACTCTCGCCGGCGCAAACGGCGTAACAAAACAGGCACGCGCAACGTTTGCAGTGCCTGACAAAATATTCGTTTGATGCGCATGAATAATAAACTACCGCGATAAGCTCGCCGAGTGTGAATGAAAGACCTATTATGAAAACTTCTTATCCGTCAAGCTGTTAATAATTTTCAATAAAGGTTGGTTGATCCGGTCAATCTGAAAGTGATCCATGTTTTGCCGCTGAGCCGTGTTGATTCCCCAGCGCCCTTCTTCCCAATCCGCTAAAAGAGCGGACAGACGGCGGGCAATCATATCAGGGTCGTTCACGTCCGCCCAGTGAAGACCCGCTCCGCGCAGCACTTCAGCCACTGCGCTGTTTCTTTCCGCGAGACCTAGCACGGGGTGATTATGGGCGAAGGCCTCAATAAGTTTTGTGGGCAAAAAGACACCTCCGAAGCCGGGTGTATCGATGATCAGAGTCAGGTCGCTGGCAGCAATGCGGCGCTGGCATTCATCAAAGGGTAAACTTGCACGGAGCCGCAATACATCTCCCACCCCCGCATTGTCAATTTGCGGCTGAAAACATATGGTGTCCACCCCAATGCAAGTGATCTCCAACCGACCCGCCAGCGATTCTGTCTGTTGAAGCCTGCGCAGGGCCTCGATGAGGGTGTCCGGGCTGCGCATGCCAGGATAGAAAGCCCCGGCGTGGATCACACGGAGCGCACGATCAGCCGTCGGTTCCTGCCTCACTTGGTCCAACTCCGGGCCAAGTGTTTCGTACCCATGTGGAATGATCTGGACGCGTTCGCACCATTGCTCTGGATAATGACTCAATACCCGCTCAGCCGCCTGTGTTGTAACGAAAACAAGAGCATCGGCATCGCGAAGGATTCGCCTCTCGTAAAAATGACCGATCAATCGTGGTAGAAGCCCATAAGGCAGACCGCCGCTGATCCAGGGATCACTGAAATGCGCCAGCCAAGGCAGGCCGCATCTTCTCTTCAATCGCCAGCCGACAACATTGCTCACATGCTTCGTCGCACGTGAGTAGATGACCTGCGGCTTCCATTCCCGCACGATGTCTAGCGCACGTGTGAAAGCAGGGAGCACCCAGGGAAGGTGAATTTCAGGTAAAAGATAACGCCCAGCACCGACTGCAGCGAGACGGCCCATGCGCGGAAACTTTTCCGCCAACACCGCTTCCGGGCTGGGCACACGATCTACAATGATCTGTTCAGGAAGCCCCCGCAGCAGGGATTTGTCCATAGCCTGAATGGCGTGGGTGGGGGTCGTGGTCAGCACGCGCACCTGCATCCCTTCGCGGTGTAAAAACTCAGCGCAGATTTTTACCAGGCTTGATTCCGGGCCCGCCGTTGGTGGAAAATTGTGAGAAACCACAAGGACTTTGGGGGCTTTCTGCATGAGACGTAGTACTCCACTGTTCGGTTCTATTTCGCTTTGAGGCAACGCCTCGTCCACATTTTCGCTCTATTTAACACCGACCATTTTTCTAACGATGCTAAGCATGCTTCAAGGACTTCCTCAAGCAAAGCTTCGGAGAGATTGGTTTTGCCTTTACGTTGACGGTGCGCTTTTTTCGATCACACGGGCCTCGATAAAAGGGCGTTGAAAGAAGCTGTGGAAGAAAGAAGACGAGCGGATTGACAAAGACGCATGACACCCTTACCGACAAAAACGCTCTATTACCAATAATTGGACCTCCAGAGAGTATTATTTGTGCACGTGAAAAATATGTGAGATAGAGAAGTCTATGATGGGCCAAATCGTTCACCGCCTCGTCGGTGCCCTTGGATATGCAGTGATTAAGAAGGACCGATACCGGCAGCTTCGGGCACTGGAGCACTATGTCCCGAGCGAAGAGGCCTTGACAGAGCACCTACGAATGGTTCTTTCCCTATACCAAGTGGACTGCGTGTTTGACGTAGGGGCGAACGATGGATGGTTTCGCAACTGGGTCAGGCAGAAAGTTGGGTTCACTGGTTTGGTCGTATCTTTTGAGCCAATTACAGCTCAGGCTCGCGCACTTGAGGAGAAGGCAGTTGATGATCCCCTCTGGATCGTCCGGCCATATGCACTAGGCCGATATGAGGAGATCCGCGATTTTCACATTATGGAGAGCGATGTCTTCAGCTCGTTCCTAAAGCCAGATTCAAACCAGCCAGAAAAGTACGTGGACTCAAACAAAGTGCGCACCTCCACTCCGGTACATGTGCGCACGGTGGCCGCCGAGTGGAAGGAGATCTCCGAACGCCATGAAGTTAGTCGGATGCATTTGAAGATGGACACGCAAGGCTTTGACCTAGAGGTCTTTGCGGGTGCAGAGAAGGTCCTTGACGCCATCGTTACTTTGCAGTCTGAGTTGGCTTTTCGTCAACTTTACAAACACGGAGCGGACTATCAAGATGCCATCCGGACTTATGCCGCTGCAGGCTACAAGACGTCCACATTGCAGCCTATCAGCTTCGACGACCAATTGCGCATGATCGAAGCGGACGGTGTATTCGTGCGCGATCTCCAACACCTAATTCCGAGTTAAGAGAAAGTTTCTTTGAATCATTTTATTAAACTTTTTGCCGTGTTAAACCTCCGAAACCTGCCGCATAACATTAAGAGCACCCTGCTCCAAGGACTAGATTTATCACGCTGGAGCCTCGCTGCCTGGAGTGAAGCCGCACATGATCGTATTCATGGATTGAACGATGACCCGGGCAAGGAAGCGGCGATCGCGGCAGGACTTTGCTGGCTCGGCGTGGCGCAGGATAAGAGTGCCTCGAAAGATGGCGGTATTGCCCGCCACTACAGTCTCTTGCGGGGTTGGTCCACATCGTACCCAGAGACCACAGGGTACGCCATCCCCACGCTTCTCGCGCAATCGAAACGCAGGAAAGATACCTCGCTCGCGGAGCGCGCCCGTCATGCACTCGACTGGCTGTTCTCCATTCAATTTGAAAACGGCGCGTTTCAAGGCAGTACGATCGGCGTCACTCCGACGCATCCAGTGACCTTCGACACCGGACAGATTCTACTAGGGCTCGCCGCAGGTGCCGCAGAGTTTGGCGAGCCTTATACTACTGCGATGGGCAGGGCCGCCGATTGGCTGGTGAGCGTACAATCCGAGAATGGCGCGTGGCAAGTGCACAATCCCCACCTCTCCACGCATCTCCATTTGCCGAGAACTTTTGAAACGCACGTCGCCTGGGGGCTGCTCGAAGCCGCGCGAATAAAGAAAAATCAGGTCTGGGGCAATGCCGGCCTCGCCAACATTCGCTGGGCGCTCACTCACCAGCAACCAAATGGCTGGTTTGCTCACTGTTGTCTAACCGATTCCGTTCGCCCCCTCACGCACACGCTTGCGTATGCGATGCGCGGTGTCATCGAGGGTTATCGTTTCTCGCAAGAGCAAAGTCTTCTCGATGCAGCACTACGCACTGCGAACGCTCTCGTCCGAGTGATGACCAAGGACGGATTTCTCGCTGGTCGATTTAATGCTGACTGGATCCCAACCGTGAAGTGGGCCTGCCTCACCGGCACCTCACAGACAGCCATTTGCTGGCTTATGCTATACCAGGAAACACGGGACACCATGTTTCTTAACGCCGCGCTCACGGCGAATCGTTTTGTTCGCCGCACCTTGCGCCTCGACGTTCAGCCGGAAAAGCTTGGTGCCGTGAAGGGATCATTCCCCGTCTGGGGTGCCTATGGTCGCTTTGAATACCTGAACTGGGCGTGCAAATTCATGATTGATGCCAACACGCTAGAACTGGACCTGGAGAAAGCAGCCGCGTGCAACCTCGCTTCGAATTGATTCGTCTCCCAGAGGACGCCGGGTTTCAGCAGCTCGCTGATTGCAATCCGGAGAACCCGTTTGCCACACCCGCCTTCGCACGCGGCCAGCTGCACCTTGGTTTCACTCCTTGCCTGGCAGGCATTTGGGCGGGTAACGAGTTGCAAACAGGCTGCATTGCGTCCTTCAAGAAAGGAAGGCTGTCGGGCAGTCTTGAGATTCGATTTCTTCCCGATCTTCCTGACAACTCACCTTTCTTGCCCGGACTCGTGACAGCGTGCAAGGCGATGAGAGTTTGGGATCTCACCGTCTACGCGGTAACAGCAAAATCCAATCCGGTGCCAGCGCTTGGCCGGGTGACGTTTGAGGAACGCGGCACGGAGTTTCACCTGCGTCTGGGCGACACGCCTGATCCCGCGTGCATGAGTTCCAATCACCGGCGCAATCTGACGAAAGCGGAAAAGAGTGGCGTGACACTTCACCGATCCGTATCTCCAGTTGCCATTGCCCCGCATGTGACATTGATGAATCTCTCGATGGAAAGACGAACAGTGCGTGGCGAGGAAGTAAGCGCAAACATCCGCGAATTTTATTTCCGGCAAATGCTTGTCTCAGGTGCCGCTGAGTTTTTCCAGGCCAGGGCTCCTGATGGCACCATGCTGTCCTCAATCTTTCTGCTCCGCTCCGCCTCAGGTGCCTATTATCAAAGCGCTGGCACCTCTCCCCAAGGCATGAGCCTCGGAGCCTCGCCGTTCTTGATCTGGCGCGCCGCCGAGCTGCTGCGGCGCGAGGGCGTCACCTGCTTCAGCATCGGTGGCACCACGCATGACAACGAAGGACTTCTGCGCTTCAAGAATAGTTTTGGTGGGGTGCCCCTGCCGTTTCAAGAGCAGACTTTCAGCTTGGCGCATCCAATTCTCCGGCGGCTGCGTGATTTGTTCACAAATCTCCGCAGACTAATCAAGCGCGCTTGAGAGTGGCTAGAATTGCTGGATAAACGTCCTTGTTCGTCAACGTCTTTACCTCCCAGGCAGGATTAGAGGTGAACACGTCTGCGTGGCGGCAGTTGTTGTAAATGACCCGGACGTTTTGCATCTGATTGGACATGGAGATCAGCCTGTCGGTGAAGCGCTTCAGTACGTCCTCATTGAACGGGTTCCAAAGATAAAAAAGCGTACCTTCAGCCGGTAGATTCTCCACAGCGTCGCCATTGATGATCCTCACGTCGCGGTCGTTCTTGAAACGCCGTGCCGAGATGGCGGCTGCATCGGGATCAAGCTCGATCCCGATTCGTTTCAGGCCCAGCTTGCGGCGCAGCCAGAACGAGATAACACGACCTTTGCCGCAGCCTACATCCACCAGCACCTCATCCTTTGAGATACTGAGGTCGTTGTTGAAAAAAATCTCCTTCAGCGATTGATAGTCTGTATGCTGGGTCTGGTAGGCTCCGGCCTCCTTGAAACGGCTCGGAATCACACCCCCGCAAAAAGTACCATCGCGCAAATCGAGCAGCAGATTCTGCAAGGGGATGATGCCCCAGTGACTGTGTTTGAGAACGAAGAGAGCTTCTTGCACCCGGCTTCGCGGACGGAGCATCTTCTTCAAGTTGGATAGGGAGAACGTATTCACGTGCGGAATGGTTTGGGAAGGAGACGTCGGATAAATGCGCGCGTTTGCTTGTCAAGTGCCAAGAAAGGCGCGGATGCGGCAAAGACTAGCGCGTACCCGGCGCCAAACAAGAAAAGCCGGTTGAAGTCTGGTGTGAGCCAGGACGAGAACGCCCATCCGTAGAGCATAGGAATCGCCAGGGCCTTGATGCCGGGCCAGAGGACGTCCTCGAGCAGATAACGGACGGGATGAATCCGGGCGAGCTTGCCCACCATGACAGGCATGATGAAGAGATAAACAGCAGACATTTCCAAAGCGGTGCCCATCACCACGCCATGCAGGCCGAATATGGGCCCCAACAGCAGGCTCAAGATCACGGTGACAAAGCCACCGGCAAAGTTCACCCAGATCAGCCATCGTGGCGCGCTGGCCGTGTAGATTAGGCTGTGGGAGGGAAACTGCATGAACCTCAGTGCATACGGAAAGGCGAGAATGAAGAGCAAGTCATGAGCGCGGCC
>NZ_JBIPNG010000273.1:0-8918 GCF_044373815.1 Prosthecobacter sp.
CCATCCAGCGCTTGAAAAAAGGCTCGCTCACAAACACCGCCCCGACGACTGCCCACGATGCAAATATCGACGTGATCCGCGTCACACGGCGGAACTGCATACGCAGCTCCTCATGTTTCCCCGCGCCATGAAGCTGGCTGAAAACGGAAAGCACCTGCCCGCCGAAGAGCGCGTTCACGACGTCCTCCAACATGGTGATCATCCGTAGGCCGATGGAGTACACCGGCACCTCCGCCACGCCAAACATCCGGCTGATTAGCAGCGGATTCACCTGGAGGCGCAGGCTGTCGCCGATGTTCACCAGCAGCACGGAATTGGAATACGCAAACAGCTCGTGGCGCGCCTTGCGTTTTTCATCCTCCGGTAGTTCGCAGGCCTGTGTTTTTGGCAACCGGCGCGCCCATCTGGTTTGCAGCAGAAGTTCCAGCAGTTCACCACCACCATGGGCGATCGCCGCGCCAATGAGGCCGTAACCGTTGATGAGCACCCACGACATGCTAAAGGTCTGCGCAAGGGTGCGCACAATAGATGCCCAGGCTAGCAGGTCATAGCGGACATGAGCGCGCAGCAGGATTACCGGCATCCGAAAAGCGAACCTCACAGCCGTCACCAACCCGCAGAGGACCAAGGGAGCGGTCACCTGCAGAACGGAAAACTTTTGCGACGCGATCCACGGCATCATCGGGATGGCCACCAAGGTGCAGACCAAAATGCCCAACCCGATGAAACGAAGAATTCGCTGTGCCTCGCGTTCGATCGCGCCCTGATGCCGCTTGTCTCCCTCACCGACGGCGTGAGCGAAAAATCGCACGCTGGCAAACGTGACGCCAGCGTCCAACAGGATAAAGTAGCCGACCACGCTCATGGCGAGCAACCATGAGCCGTATCCGTCATCACCAAGACTATGGCGCATCAGTGGCGTGATGTACAATATTGACGCCATCTTCACGCCATGATCCATCAAGTTTGCGCCGGAACCGCGCAGCAGATATCTGCCAAGACTCATGGGTTAGGAGAACAGCTTCCTTGCATCAATTATTCTTGGCTTGGAACACAAGGCCTTGCAAGCCCTGACTGATGGTTCTCCAATGAAACTCTCACCGCAATCACGGGTTCCATCGAAAACACAAGCCTTGCCATTGCGCAAGGACCGGCTTTATTTCCTTACCCCACAGTCGGCATCCTTTCTCGCAAGCATGACATTTCAGGAACTCAAGAACCTCATCGCTGCGGATCAGCATCGCTACGAGGCGCGGCACGGCTTCCGGGACTTCCTCAAGCAATGGATTCGTGAGGGCGGCTTCCGTTTTACGGTGGTCATGCGACTCTGTGCCTGGCTGCGCGCGCAATGGTGGAGCCGGTATGGCCTCTATCACCTCATGCTCTGGAAACACCGCCGGATGCAGATCCGATACGGGGCGTACATTGAATATTCATGCCAGATCGGCGGCGGGCTCTATCTGGGACACATGTGTTCCATCGTTACGAATGTGCGCTGCACCATAGGCGACAATTGCACCCTGGGGCATGGCGTAACCATCGGAAAAACTCACGACCGCAGCAAGCATCCAGGCGTCCCGATGATCGGCGACCGCGTTTATCTGGGCTGCGGGGCGGCTATACTCGGCGGTGTGAGGATCGGTGATGACGCGGTGGTCGCGCCGAACGCGGTGGTGATCTCAGATGTCCCAGCGGGCGCTGTGGTTGGCGGCATACCGGCGCGGGTTCTTTCCATGGAAGGTTCGGCAGGATATGTGTCAAACGTTGCTTTACAGAGCGGGCCAATACGTGAGTGTTAGAGTCCGATGCAAACTTCGAATTCGTCTGCGAGTGAAAACGGAGTCGTAAACGACTCATGGATTGCGGGTGAGTCTTTACGGGTATATTTGAAACTCCCACAGTCGGAAAAATTACATGACGCAAAGAGTTTTGACAACATCCGCTGGAATTCAAGTTCGCTGGATCAGCAGGCCGGTTGAATGGAAAGAACTGGAATCCTCCTGGAGCGAACTGCTGGGCAACAGCTCCGCCGACGCCATCTTCCTCTGCTGGGACTGGCTCGACACATGGCTTGAAGTTTATGGAGACGGTGGAACCTGGGTCATCCTAACCGCGACTGGTCGGGACGGAGTCCTTATCGGTGTGGCTCCAATGATGCTGGATCGCGGCACTGGCTTGGGTGGCAAATGGTTGCGGCGCCTGCAAATGATCGGACAGAAAGCTGACACGGCATCCGAGTTTCTTGACTGGATTTTACGCAGGGGTTTTGAACAGCCCGCCACCAACGCGCTTTGCCAGTTCATTTTTTCAGATCTTTCAGACCAATGGGACATTCTTCAGTTCAATTCGATGCGTGCGGATTCACCAATGATTCCCCTGCTCGCTGCCGAGAGCAACTGCAGGCAGTGCTTCCCGAACGTGACGACGACCACGACAGCGCCCTACGTCACCCTAGCCCCGACTTGGGATGCGTTTCTCAATCAGCAGCGCGGAAAATTCCGCCAGAGGTGGAACAAGTTTCACCGCGACCACTCGGTCACGATCCGTCTTGCGGGCCGCGACATGAGCGTGGCCGCTGGCATGGCGAAGATCCGCGAACTGAATGAATCTCGCTGGGGACAACGGCGCCAGAGTTTTCTATCCGAACGTTATGTCCGCTTTCATGATCGCGTGGCGGAGAGGCTCCATAAGAGCGGCCATCTGCTGCTGATTTTTATTGAGGTGGACGGGGAGATTGTCGCCGGACGCTATGACTTTGCTTACGGTGGGAAGGGCTGGAGTTTTCAAGGTGGCTGGCTGCCAAAATGGGAGAAACTCAGCATCGGCAAGATGATGCTCACTCAAGTCATCCGCTGGTGCATCGAGCGTGGGCTCAAAGAGTATGACTTCCTTGGTGGTTCCGCATCCTACAAGAGCGAATGGAGCGATGGTGAGCGGGCGATGGTCAGCATCCAGGCTGCTAATCCCGCTTCAATTCGAGGTCGTCTCTACCTGTACCTAAAAGACCATAAGGACCGCCTCCGCAGAAATATTGACTGCGGAGAAATTCAGACAGTGACAGTTCAAGTGATCCGTAGCTTGGAGGCTTTACAACGAGAAAAGGAAGTCTGGACGCGGCTCTGGCGCACTCACCCTCGTCCGGAGATCTTTCAACATTTCGGATGGTCACTGGCTGTCGCGAAAGCTTATCAACGGGAGGACAGGCTCTATGTCCTTCTTCTGCGTGATGCGGACGGCGTGCCCGTTGGGATCTGTCCTTGGGCGCTGAGCGACGGGCGTATTTCGTGGCTGACATCGCCCCGGGCAGACTACAACGACGTCGTGTGCGCAGCCACTGACGGCCCACGCGTCGTCGAGGCATGTTTGCGGCACTTGCAGGAAACACGTGGCCGTGTTTGGCGCGAAGTTTTGCTCGAGGATGTTCCAGATGACTCGGTCTGGAGCACCCATATTCGCAATCTCAAAAATCCGCCGCTCAAAATCGCGGCAGAGAATCCCGAGCCATGCTTGAGTGTCCAAATGGATGCGGCTGGAGCCGTCCTGGGTGGCATCACCGCCAAGAAGGGATATGGCAGGAACGAGAAGGCCCTGGCCGCATTTGGGAGCGTATCGCTCGATGAGCAGATCACGCTGGATCAACGCATGGCAGCGCTGCCTGGCTTTTTTGACCTTCATATTACGCGGTGGGCGGCTGCGGGAAAGACGAGCATGTTCGGCGAGGCGTCTTCTCGTGAATTCTATCGTCTACTGATGCAGGATTCGGAGCTTGCCAGGTTGATCGACTTCACGTCATTGACTGTGAGCGGGGAACCTGCCGCGTATCATATAGGCTTCTGGGGGGCGGGCAGGTTTTTCGTTTACAAGTGGTGCTTTGATCCGGCTCGTCAGAAGGCCGGGCCAGGAACAGTCCTCATGGTGCGCCTCATGGCTCACGCGGTAAAACGGGGCTTTTGGGAGTTTGATTTTCTGCGCGGAGGAGAAGGCTACAAAAACCGCTTCGCCAATACAAGCCACCTGTCACACGACTGGCGTGCCTTTGCATCACCGATCCGCCGCTGCTGGCATGAGGCCAAGGCGCGCCTGCGTCAGCGATACCCTGCGCTCACGAGAGGCCTCGGTGCCCTTTCGCGTGGCGATGTGCACAGCATTCGTCAGATACTGAAACCGATGCCTCCTGGTGCCGTTTCAGAACAAGACCCGTAGACGAGCGCGTTGAGGCCAGTGTGGCCTGCGACTTTGATCACCAACGGATCAGTCAAGACATTTCATCAGCAGCCATCGAGGTCAGGAGTTCGTCCAGGCAGTCATTCACCTGATCGATCCGATATTTTGAAACTGATTCGCGAGACTTCGCCGAGACCTCCCATACTCCTGTCTCCCATTGTTTGACCAATGTCTCAAATGCAGCGGCAATCTCCTCGGGCACTCCTTGATCGGCAAACGCCAGATCACACTCCCGCAACAACTGATGAATGGCACTGTCAGGCTCTGCGAGACCCAGCACGGGTTTCGCATACGGGAGGTATTCGATCAGTTTGGTTGGCAGAAAAATCCCTCCGAACCCCGGTGTGTCGAGTACGAGAAGCAGATCGCTCTGGGCAATCATGTCCTGGCACGTCTGGTATGGCACGGAGGACAAAAGAGACACTACATCCGTCAGGCCCAGTGAATCTACCACGCTTTGATAGCAAACGGTGTCCTCGCCGACGAATGTCACCTTCAGACGTCCCTGAAGAGGAGACAATTCATTGAGCAATGCCAGAGCCGCAAAGAGACTGTAAGGCTCACGCAGAGTGGGAGTGAGAGAACCTGCATAAAGTGCCTCAAGCGGTCGGTGGCCGGCCCTGGTCACGGGTGCCAGCGGCTTATCCAGCGCTGCAAAACCGTGGGGGATGACGTGGACTTTGTGCCTGGCCCAAGGGTGCAGGCGCAGGATATGATCAGCCAACCCGCGGCTGACAGTGACGATGGCGTCTGCATCTCGAAAAATTCTTCGCTCGAATTGCCAGGCTATCCACCTCTGGAGGCGGTTATGGAACGGTAATTCTGTCCACGGATCGCTCATATGAGCCACCCACGGCAGTCCGGTAGCACGCTTGAGAAGCCAGCCTGTCACATTGCTCACATGCTTCGTCGCACGCGAGTAGATGATCGCAGGGCGGTTTTGTTTGAGCCAGCGTTTGCCAGCCGGCACGGATGAGAACAGCCAGAAAAGAAAAATTTCCGGCAAAATCCAGCGACTGAGAAGCGTCAGGATCAAGCGCGCTATTTTAGGCCATCGTTTTCGCAATACTGCATCGTAGCTTGGCGTGCGCAGAATCTCGAGATCGGCAGGCAGGCCATCGAGCATCGCGTGGTCGAGCCCTTGGTGCATGTGCTCCATAGTCGTCGTCAAGACGGAAACACGCCATCCGCGACGAAGCAGGTCGAGTGCATTCAGCCTCACAAGGGACGATTCCGGCCCCATCGTTGGCGGAAAATTATGGGAAACAAGCAACACCCGGCTCTTGGGTGAAGGCTTCTTGATTGGAATCGACGGTGGCATCATGTGGCTGAGCAATTGAATCCAAACACCTTATGCCGGCTTGCGGCAGGTGTAGAAAATCCACGACGACACGGGATCAGTAGCATCAGCCTCTGTCTTCCGTCCTTTTCCATCATAAACTGCCTCCATCAGGAAGCCCAACCGCCCAATCTGCCGCACCTGCTCACGCTTGGAAATATAATAGATCGGGACTTTGAAAAAGTTCCCGCTGTCGTGTCGCAAAGCGTATTCCTCTTCATCGACGGCGCAGTGCAGCGAGCGCTTCCAGTTGCGGATGCAGCTGCAGTAATGCTGGAAGTTTTTCAACATGCGCACCGGATGCTTGGAGAGGCCCAGATTCTCCAAGGCATATGGACTCACCCTTGGACGATCACGGTTGTGACTTGAGAAGGCAAACACTCCGCCAGCCTTCAGCACACGATGGATCTCACGCATGGCGCGCAGCCGACCTTCCTGTGAAAGACTGTCAATGCCGTTGAATGAGAATATCACGCACTCAAACTCCCCATCAGCGTAGGCCGAGAGATCCGTCGCATCGCGCACCTCCAGCCGGACGTCGGGGAAACGATCGCGGGCTTCCTGCACCATCTCCGGTGAGAAATCGATGCCGGTATAGTGGGCAGCCAGCGGCTGAAGGAAACGGATCGTTCTCCCCGCCCCAATGCCGACGTCAAGAATGCTCTTCCCTTGGATGTCACCCGCAAAATCACTCAGGAAAGTTTGTTCTTCCGGCAGCACGAACGCCTTGGTCGCAAACCATTGGGCGACCGCCTGGCTATGATAAAACTCTTGGTTGAGCGATTCGATATTTTCAGGGCCAGCCATATCGATCTATTGCCGATGATCGACCTCGTGCAAACCGGAAACTGAACCGCTCTCTCGGCGAATATTGCGTTCAGAGTGGAGGCTGTCCAGCGTACCGGGCTCTCGATCCCACGAAGGGGAGATAGCCCAGCCCAAGAGCCGCCGGCGCGCGTTTCTCACCGAGGACGAAGCGGATGCAGTCGATTAGATGCGTCCCGTGGTCCGCCAGCACGCCGGGGCAACTGGTGGCGACGCGCAACCCGCCGCCAAGCGCACCGCTTTGCACCATCGCCGCCGCGCGCTGATAAGCCGAATGAAAGCGCCAGTGGTGGCCGCCGACGAGCTTGCTGTTCTGCCGGGCACCCAGGTCTGTACGAGTCTCCACTTTGGAGCCAAGCTTCCTTCACGGAGCCAAATCGTCAGCTTTGCAACTTTCCACGGGCAGACACCGTCCAGGAATGTTTCTTACCATGACTGTTTGCAAACCACCTTTTCGGAGCACAGCGGTGTGGTTGTCTCAGAATAACGAGGCAATTGGATGATTTATTTTTAGCTTTTCTGGGGATTTGGATGAACAGAGGCGTCCTATGAGTTTGGGAAGACGAATGTTTCACAGTGCCAGCATTGGTTTACTGGAGCACTGTATTAAGGTGGCTGCTCTTTTCATCAGCACCCCGATCATGGCTCACTATCTGGGACAGGAGGGATATGGCATGTGGCTGCTGGGCATGTCGATGCTTACCTACCTGGCCATTGTAGACATGGGACTGACGTTTTCTGCCACCCGCTTTTTGGCAGTGGCGGTGGGGTCCGGTGATCAACAGAGACAGGCGGCGGTTATTGCTGTGTCAGGGCGATATTTTCACATCATGGGCTGGATCGTTACGCTGGGAAGTCTATCCGTCTTATGGCTGATCCCGTGGCTTCTGCCGGGTAAAGCTCATGTGTGGGACCTTATTTTCGCCACCTTGTTCTGCGGAGTGACTCTCTCACTGCGGTTTCATTTTCGAATGCCGGGACTTTTATTGAGGGCTCACGTACGTTATGACCTCCAGGCTTGGGCCTCCATCATCCGTGTATTGTCGCAGACGACCGCCATGTGCTTGATACTGTTCCGGGACGGTGGGCTGTTGGGCGTGGGGCTGGTGCATGGTCTCGGAGATTGTCTGGAACTTGCCTTGCAGGCAATATTCGCCAGACGGCTGCGAGTCCCCGGCTATGCACCGGCTGCAGATGATGGCCGCCTGGCTGAATTACGCAAAGATCTGTTCCACTACACGCGCGACATGCTGCTCAACTCCGTTGGCAACACGTTCCGCACGCAAGTGGGGCCCATGGTCATCGGCAAGTTGCGCGGCGCCGCGGAAGTATCGATCTATTCCGTCAGCACACGCATTCTCGGAATCCTCCATGATGTGACCAATGCGATGTTCGGCGGCATTGTCCTCACCGCCTTCGGACAATTGCACGGGGCGGAAGACAAAGAACGGCTAAACCGCGAGTTCAATCGGGTCACGACGATCACGGCAGGCTTTGGTGCCTGGGCAGTCGGTGGCTTGGTCTTGTTTGGCGATGCCTTTATACACCGCTGGCTCGGAGACTCGTTTGCGGCTTCCTGCAGCATTCTGCTGATTCTTGCCGTTCCGCATGCCCTTTCCATCATGCAGTATCCTGCCTACAATTTGCTTTTCACCATCGGCGGGCAGCGTGGACTACTGTGGCTGGGCTTCATCGGCGGGTTCATAGCAGGCATTCTCTCATTGCTGTTTGGAAGGGCTTGGGGCACGCAGGGGGTTGCCATGGCCTTGGCGACTGAGGGACTGATAGGTTCGGCCATCGGCGTCCCCTGGCTGCTGCACCATTACTGCAAGATCAATCCTCTTCGCTACCTGGCAGTTTCCATTCTGTGGCCGGGATTGAAAGCTCTTGTCCTGCCCGTGACTTGCGCCTGGCTGCTTCGTTCACAAATAGTCCCTGACTATGGCCATCTTGTTTTGTGTGGCGTGGCCTACTCGCTGGTGTTCGTCCTGTCCGCGCCGTGGCTGCTCATGGATGCCGAGGGACGGCGCTTGATTTCACGCGCATTTACCTCCCGCTGAACATGCTTTTTGCTGCGCCGATGCCGTTCCAAAGAAGGGGCGGAGTGATGTTGCGCAGGAGCACTTTCAGAGGCGGCTCGCTTCGCCTCGTGTAACCTGGAAGCGAGTCTTTCAAGGCTTGAGCCACCTGCCGGCAGAGCGCAAGATCGCTAGGCCACGATTCTGACATCCGCAGCCAAGTCTGGCGGTGGACGGTCTCGGTTTTCGTCAATGCCTCAGAGAATCCGTCCAGCCAGTCCGGGTTCCAGCTTGCCGCGAGCTGGTCCAAGTCCTGTGCCATAATCAGCCATTCCTTCTCTTCTCGGTGCAACATGCTGAACTGCGACTGGCCTGGATGCAAACGTACGATCGCCCCGATGAACGGATCGACGGCAAAGAGGCCGGTTGCTGCTGAATGCGCCCCCCAGGTTCGTTCGCCAAATAAATCGGTGACCTCACTTCGTGATCTCAAAAGAGCTCGCAGCGTTTCC
>NZ_JBIPNG010000496.1:0-4735 GCF_044373815.1 Prosthecobacter sp.
GGAGGAGCTCGGCTTTTTCACAGATGATCATGAGGCGCTGGGCGGGATCGAGCGCTTTCATGGCGAGGACTTTGTCGAGGACGGCGAGGGCGGCGGCGTGGTTTCCCTGGAGGCGCTCTGAGAGGGCCTGCTGCCTGCGCGAGGCGACGGCGAGGGGGCCGTTTTTCTGGGCGAGTTCGTCCCAGATTTCGAGGGCGCGTTTGCGGCCGTCTTCGCTCATGACGGAGGTTGCGGACATGGCGGCGAAGTAGAGGGCGGTGTCTGCCTGCTCGGTGTCGGGATAATCATGGGCGATGATTTCGAATTCGGTGCGGGCATTGGCGAAGTCTTCGAGGCGGTAGTAGGCGCCGGCGATCTTCATGCGGACTTCGGGGAGGAGGGGGCTTTTGGGCCAGAGCTTGAGGAAGTCTGCGCCTTGGGTGATGAGGGTTTTCAAATCGCCTGCGGCATCGCTGAGCCAGAGGCGGGTGTAGAGGATGCGCTGCTGCTGCTGGGGCGGGAGCTGGCCGGGGGCGGTGCTGGCGTTGTCGAGTGCTTTGAGGGCGTCGTCAATGCGGGGCGGGGTGGCGAGGAGGCACCATTCGGTGAGGGCGATGCAGGCGTCTGCGAAGCGGGGGTGCTTGGGGTGGGTGCGGATGAAGTTGCGGAGGGCGGCTTCGGCTTCGGGCTTGCGGCTGGAGGCGAGGAAGAGGGCTTTTTCGAGCTCGAGCATGGCGGCGGTGTCGGCGCTTTCGGGGCCGGTGGCGGCGGCGTTGGAAATGAGATCGAGCTGGCCGAGGAGGCTGCGGTAGAGGGGGAAGTCGCTGTCGGTGATGGCGGCAACGGCGGCATTGAAGAGGGCGCGGCGGCGCTCGGTGAGGGTGGTGGCGACGTTGGCAGCGTCTTGAAACATCTGGAGGGCTTCGCGGGTCTCGCCGCGGCGGTAGTGGAGGCTGCCGAGGGCGAAGTCGACGGGGACGGAGGAGGTGTGGAATTTCTGGTGCCAGGCTTCGGCGAGGGTTTTGACGCGCTGGTCGATGTTGCGCCTGGCGTAGATCTCCATGGCCTGCTGCATGGCTTCGCTGAGGCGCGGGTGATTGGGGTGAAGCTGGATGAGGGCTTCGAGCATGCTGACGGCTGCGTCATCGCGGTGCTGGGCGGCGAGCCACTGGGCGGTGAGGTAGATGGCGTGGCCGCGAAATTCGGCGGTGGCAGCGACGAGGAAGGGGGAGGGGTCTGGCTGCTGCTGGGCGGTGTTTCCGGCGGAGACCCAGCGGAGGACGCCTTCGGGGATGGTGCCGGTGGTGGGGATTTCCTGATGGGCGCGGTTGAGGAGGTCAAAGGCCTCGACCCAGAGGGGGCTGTCTGCGTTCGCATCGAGGAGCTTGGTGAGCTGCTTCTGGGCTTCGGTGGCCTGATGCTGCTGGAGGAGGGCCTCTACCTGGAGGAGCTGGGCGGCCTGATGGATGCGCTCTCCGCCCTGGGGGGCGCTGAGCACGGACTGGAGCATTTCTTTGGCGGGGGTGATCTTGCCGCTTTGGAGGAGGGCGCGTGCGCGGAGGAAGCGGGTGGCGGCATCGTCTTTCTCTGCGGTGGCGGGGAGTCCGCTGGCGGGTTTGCCTTCGCTGATGTCGATCTCGCTTTGGAGGAGGCGTGCCTGGTTTTGCAGGGGGGCATCGGTGGAGGTGAGCAGGGGGGCGAGGGCATCGCGGGCGGCGGCGTTTTCTCCGAGGTTGGCGAGGAGCTGCGCGAGAAGCAGGGGCGTGCGCGGGTGCTGCTGGGGGGTGGTTTGCTCGGTGAGGACCTGGCGCGCGGCGGTGAGGTCTCCGGTGAGGGCGAGTCCCTGGCCGCGCCAGAAGGGTTCGTCATCGAGATCGTAGGTGTCTGTGATGGCGAGGACGCGTGTGCCTTCGGTGGCACGGGTCCAGGCCTCGGCGGCGAAGGTGGCGAGCTGGCGTGTCTCGACGCGGGTCCAGCCTTTGAGCTTGAGGAGGCGCTCGGCCTTGACGGCGGCGACGCCGGGGAGTCCGTCTGCGAGGGCCTGCTGGGCGGAGACGTATTCCGCAGTCTCATCCAACCCGGCCGCGAAGTGGGCGGTGGGAAAGGCGAGAAGGGCTGCGGCGAAAAGTAGGCTCCGAGTTTTGGGCATGCTGGAGGAGCCTATCTCAGCATTCGGCGCGGGGCAAAGAGGAATGCGGGGTGCGTTCGTGCCTGGATGGAATGGCTCTCAGTCTTGAGCCGTGATCGGGGAGATGGAATTTGAGCGCCGATTGTTTGCGGCGCAAGTGCGCTGCGGGACTGGTTGCAGACGCTGCTGGTGGGCGTCGCTTGTACCGAAAGTGCTGGGTTTGCTTTCCGATGCTGATGCGTAGAACCCAGGGAAGCACTCGCTATCGCTCGGCATCCCTGGGCTGAATTACGCAGCCCCTTTGGGGCTGGGCTGTTGATGGGGCGCGTCCGTAATGCGGTGGCGCAGGTGGTGTTTTCGAGGGGGCTGGGGGTGCGTGAGCGGACGTGGCCTGCGGAAAGCGGCAGCCCATTCTTCGCTGAATCCGCGAACGAGAATCTGCGTGCTAAACGGAAATGAGTTTTGCGAACCGCGATACCGCTTTCGAGAAGCGCGTGGTGGGCGTGGGGTGATCGGGGACTGCGAAGAATTAGCGGCTGCCGCTTTCGGGTATTGGCTGGTGTGAGGGAGTCACCGGGGCCGGCGAAAGCGGTAGCTGCGTTCGTTCCTCACTTCGCGACCGCAGTCCAAATGGGGATGGGCTGCTCGGTTGCTTGTGCGTGATATGGAATTTGCGAGGGGCCTTGGCGGAGGGCCTTTGGAACTGCGCCTCGGCTAGAACTGATCGAGGAGGTATTTGATGAGGTCGGTGGTGGTGACGATGCCGACGAGCTTGGTGCCGGAGACGATGGGGAGGGCGTGGAAGGTGCCGCCGGCGAGGAGTTCGGCGGCTTCACGGACGGTGCCGGTTTCGGCGAGGGTGACGGGGCTCTTTTCCATGACCTGCTCCAGGGAGAGGGTGTGATCGAGCGTGGCGTCCACGGTGCGTTCGTCGGTGTTGAAGGCGTCGCCAAAGCTGACGCGGAGGATGTCGGTCCAGGAGATGATGCCGACGAGCTGGTCGCCATTGACGACGGGGAGGTGATGGACGCCGTGCTGGCGGACGAGGGCGCGTACTTTGGAGATGGGATCGCCGTGGTGGGCGGTGATCACATTGCGGGACATGAGGTGGGAGATGGGATCGTTGCGTTTCATGGTTGAGGATGAAACATGGCGGTGGCGAATGGGGGCTGCTCTCCGTGGTTTGGGGATGGCTGGGCGGATGTTGTGCAGCGCACGCGGAATGCCCGGCATCTTATTCGCAGCCCGCTGCCTCTGCTGCCACCTGCGCGCCAAGGACGGAGGTGCAAAGATCCATCAGACGCTTTGTAAATCAGTGTCTTGAATCATCACATTCTATAAAATGCCTGGTATCTTTTCTCCGATGATGGGCTGCTTTCTTTGTGGAGGCTTCTAAGTTTCCACGTGGGTTGAGGCCGGCGTTTGTGCGAGTCAGGGGGGGACACGCGGCTGATTTCAGACTTAGGCGGGTCGCCTCGGTCCGTTGTCAGGCTGGAAGCCTGACCTCCGAGGATGGGCTTGGCCGCGAAGCGAACTCCAGACTACGAACTGAGAGCGGCGAGGACGGCGAAGGCGTCTGCCATGCGATGGATCGAGATTGTGGGCTCGGTGGTTCATGGTGTCACGATGGCTTGAGTGTTTGCGAAGCGGGGGGATCGAGTTCGAGTTCGAGTTCGAGTTCGAGTTCGAGGACGAACCTAGTTCTACTTTGGTAAGTCATCCGGGGGGCTGGCGACACTCTCGCTGGACGCGGCGGAGCTTTTTGCAGACGCTGCTGGTGGGCGTGGGGTGTGCGGAGTGCTGGGTTTGCTTCCCGGCGTGTGATGCCTGGTACCAGGGTAGCTTCGCCAAGGCTCAGCAACCCTTCGCTATGATGCGTAGCCCCTTTGGGGCTGGTGTGTGGCGGGGCTGGGTGGTGGAAGTAGGCGGAGGGTTGCTGGGAGGAGTGGCGGAAGTGGGCCGGTGTTACGAGGGGCTTCAGGGTGGCGAGCGAAAGGAGCTGGCAGGCCGAAAGGTGCGAAATGCAGGTTTCGATGAAGGGCGTTCGTGCTTGGAAAATTGTTTCGTGACCTCTATAACTTGCTGATAAAGTCATGAAAAAAGCGCTGGTCGGTTTTGCCTTGGGTGTCGTGCTGGCATGTTCTCTTGCGCTGGTCATGAACCGCCGACCCCGGATTGAGATGGGAATTGATGCGGATGAACTGGCGAGGCGGCTCGGAGTTGAGGTAGTTCTTGATGGAACCTTGCTTATTTATCCTCCTCCAAATGAGCCGACGGAACTTCAAATGGAGCGTGATGTGAAGTATTACTTTTCGCGAAAGATCGACGACGAAAATGAGGTGAGCTATGGCTTCAATGCGAAGAAGAAGTTGATCCGGGTCATCGAGGTTCGAAAATATGGCACGTATGTGGATGATTTTTGAATGAAGTAGGGGGGGGCGGATCTTGTATGGATGGGTTTGATCTACTTCAGGAGTTTGAGCCTGCTTTCTTGTTCGCCAATTCCATCCAGTTTAGCCATCCCAAGCCGGGGGGAAGACAAACCCCCAAGCAGCGAGCTGAAGCTCGCGAGTACTTTAAACCAGCCTCACCGGGGGAAGCGGGGTCAGAGCATTTCGACGACGACGG
>NZ_JBIPNG010000104.1:0-15804 GCF_044373815.1 Prosthecobacter sp.
CTTTGGAGGTCTCTCATGAAACGATCCTTTCTGTTCGCCGCCCTGCTGCTCAGCGTGCTTCCGGCCAGCGCTGCTCCGAAGAACTACGGCACGATCACGACACGTGACGGCAGGTCATTCTACGAGTGCCGGGTGCTGCACATCTACCCGGATGGGGTGAGCTTTGCACACAAGAATGGCGCGGCTAAAATTCCCTTCGCAGAGCTTCCCGAGAATCTGAGGAGTGAATTTCGCTACGATCCGAAGGCGGAGACCGAATATCAGAAGGAGCAGGCTGCTCTGCGCAAAGCGGAGCAGGAGCGACAGAAACTGCAGGAGATCGCGATGCAGGAGCGACTGATGGAGGCGAAGATGGCTGAGGCGAGCTATCTGGCGACTGCGAGCCAGCTTGCGGCGACATCGGCATCAGCAGCAGGTAATCCATCCCCTTCGTGGGTGGGGACGCCGATCACGGGTCCGGCGGTGGGTGGTCGGTCCTACAGTGGGAGCAGCTACTCGCGCTTCGGCTATCCGTATGGGTACTCAGGGAGTGGTTATTATTCTGGCGGAAGCTATTCGGGGATCAGTTATGGCTACCCGTATGGTGGCTACCCGAACTACAGCGGCTATTCGTATGGGGGGTATCCGAGCTACGGAGGGTATTATGGGGGCGGTTATGGCCCAACGATCAGTGGCCAATGGAATCTGGGGCATGGCATCCACGTTGGGGTGGGGCTGGGTTCTTTTGGCTTCGGTGGCATGCATCACCACCCTTGAGTTATTGCTTCGGTTATACGAAGCATTAAAAGCTGGCAAAAGTGGCGTTTTGGAGTCAAATCCACAACTATTATGAAAACGTTCTCACTTCTGATTGTCACGCTTCAATTGGGATTCGCGGTTTGTGCGAGTGCAGGAGAGCCAACCACGATCGAAACTGCTCAAGGCAAAACGTATGAGCGGTGCAAGATCATGAAACGTGACCCTGACGGGGTGTCGTTTTCACACAGCAAGGGGGTGGCGAAGGTGCTGTTTTCGGATCTGTCTGAACCGATGCGAAATGCGCTGGGGTATGACGCCTACAAAGCCGATGCGTATGAGAAAGAGCAGGTGGAGGCACGCAAGGCGGCCCTGCAGGCCAAACGTGAGCGCGAAACCAAGATGGCCGAGGCGATGATCGCTGCGCAGGCCAAGTATGCGGCGCAACAGCCGGTGGTGTATGTGCAGCAGCCGAATGGCGGTTACATGCAGAGCCTGGCACCTGTGCTAGGGCTGGGGCAGATGGGAGCGTATTATGGCGGGGGCTATCATGGACATGGGATGTACCGGAATCGCGGCTGGAGCCCCAACAACACCAACATTGGTGCAGGCAGCGGTGGCGTGTATGTGCCGCAGGGACATGGACTTAACTTCTATGGTTCCCCCAACGTGAGCTGGAGTCCGACGCTGGGATACACGGACCTGAACAACCACCTGCCGGTGCTCTTTGACCAGCCGCATTCGGGCGTGGTTCCTAGCGTGGGGATTCATGGGAGCACCTCGATTGGGCATCATCGATAGAGCGTTTTAAATCTTATAGCGCTCTTAACTGAAGCCATCGTGCGGGGCCACAAAGCCATTCCCCTCACCCCAGCCCTTTGACTTCGTCTATTTGCCTTACGGCGGTCTTCGACCCGCTGCGCTCCGGTTCCCCCGAAGAAAAGGATTCGGTGTCGTCGTGTGCCAGGGGCGGGGAGAGGGAGAACCGCTTTGGCTGCACTTGATTCAGCGGACACGGAATCAATTAAAACGCTCTAGTCCCCTGCCACCTGAGGCTGGGGAGGATTGACACATTTGCGGTTTGTCACGCGCTCGCAGACGGGCCCATTCTTCGCACTCCGTGCTTCGAAGGACACGCGGGCTGTCGCCACGGGTGGGCATGAAAAAGGGCGGATCTGTTGCCAGATCCGCCCATGGGGAAAAATTAACGGTGGCTGATTAGATCAGGCCGGCTCCTTTGAGGACGTTGTAAGCACCGTTTTTGTCGATGGTCTTGAGGGCGCGGGCGCTGAGCTTGACGTCGATGAACTTGTTGAGCTCAGGAACGAAGATGCGCTTCTTGCGAAGGTTCGGCAGGATGACGCGCTTCACACGCTTCGTGATGTGACGACCGATACCGCCTTCTTTCTTGGCTTTACCGCTGCGATGAATGTGGTGGCCGCGAGTAACGCCGACGCCGGTGATTTGACAGATGGTAGCCATGATGAGTTCTGGGGAAAAATTGGGGCGCGATACTAGCCGAGGAGAGAGTGACGTCAACCAAAAGTCTGCCTTTCCGGCTTCAGCGGGTTGGACGGCCCACCATGAGGCTGGTCATTTGGGGGTTCATGAGGTAGCCGATGCCGAAGTTCAGCGGCTTCACAGGGTACTTCCCGGAGGAGTAGGCGGCGACCAAATCCGCCTGCTGGTGGCTGGAGAAGATGTCCAGGGTGCCGCGATAGTTGCCGTAGAGCCAGAGATTCCAGCCGTAGCGGCCGAAGTCACGGAAAGGGATGCCAGAGGGATCCTGCACGATGGCGCTGCTGTGGCGCAGGAGGTAGTCGCGGATGTTGGAGAAGCCGCTTTCGTGCATGAGGTAGGAGGCGCTCTTCAAGAAGGCAGGAATGCGGCCGAGACGAGAAACGAAGGTCAGAAACGGTCCGGCGGCGCTGACGCCGCCATTGGAGAGGTCCTGGCGGAAGTAGAACACCCGCTTGGAGGAACCGAAGCCGCTACGGCAGCGAATCATGAGGCCGGTGTTTCCTGAGGAACCGGAGAGCGTGACATTGCCCGCGCCATCCAGACGAACGGTGTCGACGGAATCCACCGTGTGGCCGGTCCGTGACATGAAGGCCATCAGCAGCGGCAGCACGCCGCGAAACCGGGTAGCCTGCAGATTGCTGCGCATCTCCGTGGTGATGAAGTAGCCGTTTTGCATGATGTTGGCGACGGCGTTGTGGAGACCGGTGAGGCCGGAGTCGATTTCAGACTGGGACAGATCACTCAGGCGAGGGAGGGGTTCGGCAGGTTCCAGACCGCAGAGAACGTAGGTCTCTGCTGAGGGGAAGAGGGCGCTGGCAAAGAGGAAGTCCGGCCCGCTGAAGGGGTAGAACATGGCGTTGGCATTCTTGATGTCGCCGATCTCTTCACTGGCCCAGGACTGCAAAGGGCCACGGCGGATGTTTTGGTGAGCGGACCACAGGCTGTCCATACGGTGCTTGTGCGCGGTGACCGCAGCAGTCTGGCTGTAGGACGAGTCCATGCCGGCGAACAAGCGGGAGATGTCATTGATGGAGCCCGAATGCGTGGGCACATTCATGGACAAGGCACCATTGAAGAGCGGAACATTGCCTGCGCTTTCAGCGCGTTTCACACTGCCTCCACCCAGGGCATCCAGCACGCTGTTCCACTGGCTAACCTTGGTGGCTGCCGAGTAATTTTTAAACGCGTCCGCAGGCAGCGCGCAAGCTGCGAGCAGCAGCAGTGCCGACAGCGCAGCTGTCACCCGGCAGAACTTGGAGAGATCATGATTTCGTGGAGCCGTCATAGAGCCACGAACGTACCAGACCGATAAGGACCTCCAAGTAAGTCTTTGTAAGGAGAAGCCTCTTTATTTAGAGTCTTTTTTATTCGTTATGGATATTCAGCGCCACTGTTTTAGGGCGCTGAATATTCAAGAATCTGCAGGCCCGACAGCTTACTTCGGCTGATGCATGCCGATGCAATGGAAAGCGCCACCTTCGGTGACGAGATCCTTGGCCATCATGGAGATGATTTCGCGACCTGGGAAGCATTCGGAAATCTTGTCTTCGGCGGCGGCGTCCTTCTTCTTGTGACCGAAGAGAGGCAGGAGCACGGCGTTGTTCATGATCATGAAGTTCGCGTAGCTGGCTGGCAGACGGCTGAGGCGCCAGTCCTTCATTTCGATGGCCTGGGGCATTTCGATTTCGATGATCTCAAGCTTGCCGCCATCGGGAGCTTTGACGTCATCAAGACGCTCGCGGATTTCCTTGAGGACCTTGTGGTTCGGGTCGGAGTCACGGGGCTCGACCATGCAGATGACAGCGTCTTCACGGATGAAGCGCACGATGTCGTCGATGTGGCCGTCGGTGTCGTCGCCTTCGATGCCTTTTTTGAACCAGACGATGTCTTTGACACCGAGCATGGCCTTGAGTTCTTTTTCAACTTCGGCCTTGTTGCCGGGCTTGCCGCCATGACGGTTCGGATTGAGCAGCACGGCCTCGGTGGTGAGGAGGGTGCCTTTACCGTTGGTTTCGATGGCTCCGCCTTCGAGGATCATCTTGGAGGTGAAACGCTCCATCTTGAGAGCGGCAGCCGCTTTCTCAGGGATGGCGTTGTCGAGATCCCATGGTGGGAACTTGCCGCCCCAAGCATTGAATTCCCAGTCGGTGATGGCGACCTGGCCGGTTTCGTTATGCTTGATGAAAATCGGGCCGTGGTCACGGCACCACACGTCGTTGGTGTTGTTCTCGTAGAGGTCCACCTGGCTGAGATCGCCCTCGTTGTCGGCGATGCTGAGGCGAATGTTCATGTGGCTAAGCATCGGGGCATTGATGCGCACGCGCTCGTAGCGGGAGATGACGCTGGCGATCTCGCCGAACTTGTCCTGCAACTTGTGGTAAGTCTTGGGGCAGCTTTCCTTGTTGGAAGGCCAGGACAGCCAGATTGCCTCCTGCGGCTCGAATTCGGCGGGCAGACGGTAGTTTTGGGGATAGGAGGCTTTACTCATCGATGTAGCGTTTGGTCAGGGGAGCGTAGGTGTCAATGCGGCGATCACGGAAAAAAGGCCAGATGCGGCGGAAATCTTCCACCGCAGAAAGGTCACACGGCACGATCAAAATCTCTTCATCGCTCACGGAGGCCTTTGCAACGATTTCTCCATAAGGATTTGCAACAAAGCTCTGGCCCCAGAATTCGCTCTGCTGCTCGGTGCCGACGCGGTTCACGGCGGCGAGGTAGCAGCCATTCGCCACGGCGTGGCCGCGCTGGACGGTCTCCCATGCGCAGTGCTGGGCGGCGCCGAGGGCGGCTTTTTCACTGGGCAGCCAGCCGATGGCGGTGGGGTAAAACAGGATCTCCGCGCCCATGAGCGCGGTGAGGCGGGCTGCTTCCGGGTACCACTGGTCCCAGCAGATGAGGACGCCGATGCGGCCAAATTTGGTGTCCCAGACGCGGTAGCCGAGGTCTCCGGGGGTGAAATAAAACTTCTCTTCGAAGCCGGGGTCCTGCGGGATGTGCATCTTGCGGTACTTGCCGAGCACGGTGCCGTCGGCGTCGATGACGGCGGCGGTGTTGTGGTAGAGGCCGGGAGCGCGTTTTTCGAAGAGTGGGACGATGATGACGACGCCGAGTTCTTTGGCGAGGGGGGCCAGTCTGTCGGTGGTGGGGCCGGGAACGGCTTCGGCGAGATTGAAGAGTTCGGTGTCCTGCGTGATGCAGAAGTAGGGGGTGTTGAAGAGTTCCTGGAGGCAGATGATCTGCGCGCCACGGGCCGCGGCATCACGAATGAGACGTTCATGCTGCTGCACGCTTTCTTCCTTGCTTGAAAATGCCCGGCTTTGCACCAGGCCGAGAGTCACCTTTGCCATAAGATGGTGACGGTTCACCGCCTGCCGGGGAATGCAAGAAAAGATGGGTGGCGGGAGTGGCGCGCGGAGGGCGTCATGTTTGCGTTAGACGGTTGAGAAAGCCCGCGATGCTCCGTCATCCGAGAGTCATGGACGTTTTCCATGCGCTCATGGACGGGCGGGCTGTCGCCACGCCCATCCTACAATAAAAGGGCCCGGCAGCTTGCGCGGCCGGGCCTGGAGAGGTCAAACGGCGATTATTCGCGATCCACTGAGAACTTGCCGGCACCGGTGAAGAGGAGGGTCACGTAGGCGATGAGATAGACCATGGCGAGTTCGCCGCTCTGCTCGCCGACGAGCGCAGACTTGTGAACGAAGAAGAAGGCGGAGCCCATGGTGGCGGCGAGCACCAGTGCGGCGAGACGGGTGAACAGACCGGCGATCAGCAAGGCGGAGCAAACCACTTCTGCGAAGACGGCCAAGCCGAGATTCACGTTGGAGGGAAGTCCGAACAAGGCGGGGAATTTCTCCACGGTGGCGGAGAAGTTCAGCAGCTTGCCACGACCATGGAGAAGCAGCATGGAAAAACCAAGGGCGACGCGCAGGATGAGCAGGCCGTAGTCGGGAGACTTTGGCAGGAAGGACAGTTTCAGGAGCTTGAGCATGAGTGTGTTGGGTTCGAGTTAAATGGGGATTTAGCGGAGAATGGTCATGCCCGGCGCCCGGCGACAAGCCTAAATTTTAACCTGTGAATGCAGGAAATGGATGAGTGGCTACGTAGGGGCGGGCGAAGGGAGAGAGGCTCACAAGAACGGGCTGCTGCGGTTCCGCGAATGGCATCCGCGTCTGATGCTGGGCACCGTGGGTTGGCACCCACGGTTACGGTTGTGTCAGTGCTACGCGCTTGATGAGAGAGCAGACCAGATGCTTTTTCGATTGGCACACGGTGAGATAGGATGGTCTTGCCAGCGTGCGCGCTGAAAGGCGGGTGCTTTAGGAAAGAGGGGAGCGGGTGGGGCGGCAGGTGGCGCTGGGACGAAGGATTCTAGGGACGCGCACAACGCGTCCCTACCAGCCCTGGGGCTGCGGCACAGTGCAATGAAAACGGAGCGCCGCCCAGATGGTTGTGGAAGGCACAACGCGTGCCGCGAGGTGCGCGGCTCTGCGTTATGGGTTCGACGCTCAGCGTATCCAAGTCTCCAGAACGGGCTAAAGCCCGAACTACGAACTCAGAATCAGCCGAGGGCGGACATCATTTCTTTGAGCTTGGCGAGTTTCTCCTGCCAGTCGGTTTTGCGCTGCTGGTGCTCATCGAGCACTTTTTGCGGGACCTTGGAGGTGAACTTTTCGTCGGCGAGCTTCGCGGTGACTTTCTCGAGTTCGGATTCGACCTTGGCGACTTCTTTGCCAATGCGGGCGCGCTCGGCTTCGACGTCGATGAGGCCATCGAGAGGGAGGAAGAGGGTGCCTAGCGGGGTGAGGGCGCTGGGGGTGCCTTGAGTTGGCGCGAAGGAGGCATCGACATCGAGAGGCTCGGCATTGAGGAGGATGCGGAGGACTTCGATCTCGTGGGCGGGAAGTTCCGTGTTCGGCTTGAGGACGAAGCGGACGCGCTTGTTGATGTTGAAGGTGCTCTTGAGGCCGCGGCCGAGATTGACGGCTTCGTATTTGTCGTTCGCGGTCTTTTCGTCCTCGGGGAGGATGCCGAAGTAGGCGAGTTCGTCGGCATCGAGAGGCTTCGGCCATTTGGCGAACATGATGCTGTTGCCGCCCTGATCTGCGGGGAGATCGGTGTTGAAGGCCATGCCGTGCCAGAGCTCTTCGGTGATGAAGGGCATGAAGGGATGGAAGAGGCGCAGGGTGTTGCTGAGGACGAAGTCGATGATGGCCAAGGTGTTGGCTTTGCGTTTGTCGTCGGTGCCTTGGAGGACGGCTTTGCTGGCTTCGATGTACCAGTCGCAGTACTCGCTCCAGAAGAAGCGGTAGAGGGTGGCGGTGGCGTCGCTGAAGCGGTAGTCTTCGAGGGCGGCGGTGACTTCGGCGATGGCAGTGTTGAGGCGGAGGAGGATCCACTTGTCATCGCTGCTGAGGAGAGCGGCGCTGATCTCGGTTTCGGTCTCGCCGCCCTGCATCTGGCGGAAGCGGGCGGCGTTCCAGAGCTTGGTGCAGAAGTTGCGGCCGAGCTCGACGTTCTTTTCGTCGAAGGCGATGTCCTGACCCAGCGGGGCGCTGCGCATGATGCCGAAGCGGAGGGCGTCTGCGCTGAAGCTGGCGATGAGTTCCAGAGGGTCAGGCGAGTTGCCGAGGGACTTGGACATTTTGCGACCTTGTTTGTCGCGAATGATGCCGGTGAAATAGACGTTCTTGAAGGGCAGTTCGCCCATCCATTCGAAGCCGGCCATGATCATGCGGGCGACCCAGAAGAAGATGATGTCGGGACCGGTGACGAGATCGGTGGTGGGGTAGAAAGCCTTCAGCGTGGAAGTCTTTTCGGGCCAGCCCATGGTGGCGAAGGGCCAGAGCCAGGAGGAGAACCAGGTGTCGAGGACGTCGGGGTCTTGCTCCCAACCTGCGCCTTCTGGAGCTTCCGTGCCGCAGTAGGTTTCCTCACCGCGATACCACACGGGAATGCGATGGCCCCACCAGACCTGGCGGCTGATGCACCAGTCTTGGAGGCCGGTCATCCAATGGTCGTAAACTTTGGCCCAGCGGTCGGGGTGGAATTTCATCTCGCCATTGGCGACGACTTCCTGGGATGCTTTGACGCTGGGGTATTTGAGGAACCACTGTTCGCTGAGGCGTGACTCGATAGGGACGTCAGCACGCTCGGAGTAGCCGAGGTTGTTTTGATAGGGCTCTTCTTTGACGAGGCTGCCGATTTCGGTGAGGAGCTCGGCGGCGCGTTTGCGGGCGGCAAAGCGCTCCATGCCGGCGAGGTCTTTGCCAGCGAGGTCATTGAGCACGCCGTTCGGGTGCATGACGTCGATCACGGGCAGGCTGTGGCGCTGGCCGATTTCGAAGTCGGCTTTGTCGTGCGCGGGGGTGACTTTGAGCACGCCGGTGCCGAAGGTGAAATCGACGTGCTCATCCGCGATGATGGGGAGGAGTTCCTGATTTTCGACGGGGAGCGGACGGCGGACGTGCTTGCCGATGAGGTGGGTGTAGCGCTCGTCCTTCGGATTCACGGCGATGGCGGTGTCGCCAGGGATGACTTCGGGGCGGGTGGTGGCGATGGTGAGCCAGGTGCCGGGTTCTTCGACCACTTCGACTTTGAAGTGATACATGATGGCGTTCTGCGGCTTCATGACGACCTCTTCATCGCTGAGGGCGGTGAGGGAGGAGGGGCACCAGTTGACCATGCGTTTGCCACGGTAGATCTGGCCCTTTTTGTAGAGGTCCACGAACACGCGCATGACGCAGGCGTTGTAGTCGGGATCGAAGGTGAAGCGCTCGCGGCTCCAGTCGCAGGAGGCGCCGAGTTTTTTGAGCTGCTCGATGATGATGCCGCCGTGCTTTTCCTTCCACTCCCAGATTTTGGCAACGAGGGCTTCGCGGCCGAGGTCATCGCGGTGCTTGATGACGCCCTGCTTTTTGAGGGTCTTTTCGACGACATTCTGCGTGGCGATGCCGGCGTGGTCGGTGCCGGGGAGCCAGAGGACTTCTTTCCCGAGCATGCGGGCGCGGCGGGCGAGGATGTCCTGGATGGTGTTGTTCAGGACATGGCCGAGCGTGAGGATGCCGGTGACGTTTGGCGGGGGGATGACGATGGAGTAGGCCGGGCGGGTCTCGCTCACACGAGCGGGGTCGGCTTCAAAGCATTTGTCGTCCAGCCAGCGCTGATACCAGCGGGCTTCGACTTCCGCGGGTGTGTAGGTCTTGTCGAGTTCGGGCATAAAGGGCGGCCAAGATGGGGGAAAGCGGCCGCTTTGCAAATGGGGAGGCGCATCTTACCTGACACAGGGGGCTGACTGCAGGGGGGGTCGGTCATCAGAATGCCTCTTATCTTCCCTCACGCTGCCGCACAGCATGAGGTCTGAAAGGTCTAGGATTCGAGAAGTGAGGTGGGGGAGGGCGGACGATCTCCCGCACCCCTTCAGGGTGCGACCTTCGCTGAAGAGGGGTTAATCGGGATGACCCAGGGCTTGCTGCGCTGCGCCCTGGGCTGAATCCGGCGGCCCTTCAGGCCGCAATTACATTCTCCTGCGGGATCAGCGCATGGGCATGGAGAGGGGGCCCATGGGGGGCATTTCGGGGCGGGGGTCGCGGAGGGTGTCGGGGACGACCTGGCCAGAGCGGGCTTCGGCTTCCATTTCACGCTTGGATTTGGGCGGTGATTTGTCCTCAAGGACGGCGCAGCCTGTGAGAAGAGCCGCAGTGAGGAGGATCAGGGTGGTGGGTACTGGGTTCATGGGTGCAGGCTTGGGTTGAATGGATGCTGACTTTGAGATCACTTGGGGAGCCGGGCGTTCAAATCTTCGACGTACTTGCGGTCGTCGTCGCTCAGGCGTTCGAGCGGTACTTCGACGGGTTTTTGGTTTACCAGCAGGCGGATTTTGCCCTCGCGGATGAGGGTGGGCTTGTCGGGCATCTTAGGTGGTGGCGCTTTGCCTGCGGCTTCACGGGCGGCGGCGGGAGTGGCGGCTTCGAATTCAATCACGGCATCCTCAAAGATGATGATGGTGCCGAGCAGGGATTTGCCGTCCGTGCTCTTCCACTGGCGGGGCTCGCCGACGAGGAAGTAGGAGGTCAGCCTGGTCTTGGTGGGCGGTGTGGGCTTGGTGGTGGCGTTGACACTGACGCTGCTGGTGCCGCCGCTGCCATTGATGGTGCGGGTGTCAAACTTCTTGCCGGTGGACGGCAGGACCACCTGCGCGCTGAGCGGCGCTGCCATCGCAAAAAGGATGAGCCAGGCTTTCATGCTGGAAGGCTAGCATGAGCCCAAGGTGGGGTGCAATGCCGATTGCAATGCCGATTATGCGTCGAGGACGGTGTAGTCGATGGCCTTGAGGCGGGGCTGCTTGGGGCCCATGCGGGGGACGCAGGCGAGGAGGGCCTTGGTGTATGCGTGCTGGGGATTGCGCAGGACTTCATCGACGGGGCCGGTTTCGACGATCTCGCCACGGAACATGACGGCGACGCGGTCCACGACGCTACGGATGATGCCGAGATTGTGGGTGATGAGGATGATGGACATGTCGAGATCCCGGCGGAGCTGGGCGAGGAGGTCCATGATCTGCTTTTGAATGGTGACGTCGAGCGCGGTGGTGGGCTCGTCGGCGATGAGGAGCTTGGGCTGGGTGCAGAGGGCCATGGCGATCATGACGCGCTGCTGCATGCCGCCGCTGAGTTCGTGCGGGTAGGCGTGGAGGCGTTTGCGGGAATCGACGATGCCGACTTTATCGAGCCACTTGACGATTTCGTCATCGCGTCCGGCTTTGCTGACATCCGGACGATGCAGGGCGAGAGCCTCGCCGATCTGGGTGCGGATGGTGAGGACGGGATTGAGGGAGGTGGTTGGCTCCTGGAAGATGTAGGCGATCTCTTTGCCGCGGATGGCGCGCAGTTCGCGCTCATTCATTTCGAGGATTTCGTGGCCATTGAGCGTCATCTGCCGTGCGGTGATTTTGGCGGGCGGCTCGGGGAGGAGGCGGGCGAAGGAGAGTGCGGTGGCGCTTTTGCCGCTGCCGCTTTCGCCGACGAGGGCGATGGATTCGCCGCGCTTGAGTTCGAGGCTGATGCCCTTGACGGCTTTCACGGGCTCGGCGTTGTGGCGGCTGAATTCGATCTGCAAATCGCGGATGCAGAGCAGCGGGGCATCTTTGGGAGGAGTGGCTTCGGCGGACATGGGCTCAGGAGAGTCGAGGTTGTACGATGCGGCTGACTTGGATCAAACACAAGGCGGCAAGAGCGATGCAGGCGCCGGACTGGAGCAGCGCGGTGGGATCGGCCAGCGTCTGCATGGCCGACTGCGCCGAGGCGATGGCGAGCGGGCGGTAGATTTGGGCGAGGGGTGCGCTCAATGCATCGATCAGCCGGGGCAGCAGGGCGCAGGCGGCGGCCATGCCGAGGAGGGTGTGTGCAAACACGGTGCACAGCCAGGCTGCAAGCATGCGAAAAAGGAAGAACGCGATGTGATTGCGCCAGATCATGGAGTCTGTAGCGCCGCAGACGCGGGCGGCATCGACGGGCAGCTCTGCCTCGATGCGGTTCCAGGCCTGATGCCAGCCAGCGCAGCCGGACAGGAGCACGGCCATCCAGAGAATGATCCATGCGATGAAGGAGGAAGGAAGAAGCGCGAGCAGGCCGAGCGCCCAGAGGAGCCATGGCTGCCATGCCGGAGTGGCCACGAAGCCGTCGGCGGATTTCAGCCTGCCCGGCAGCAGATGCAGACATGCGCACAGGAGCGCCAGCATGGCTCCGCCGCTAGCGAATCCGAGGGCGATGCCGGTGGCATCAGCGGCACGGAGGCTTTGGGCCATCCAGCCTCCCCAGCCCATGAAGTGAAGGGCGTCTTCGATGATGATGAGATAAACCGGCGCGATGAGGCACAGCGACTGCAGGCGCACCCGCAGCAGTGGCCGCAACTGGCTGAGATGATGACGCCACAGCCGCGATGCTTTGGGCACTCCGCGAGCGCGCAGCGAGAAATCGAGATCCAAAACGGCCCTGCCATTCATGATGACCGCGTGAATCATTTCACCACACAGGGCCAGAGCCAGCACCAGAGCGGGAGCCAGAAAGTTCCAGAGGGCATGTGCGAGAAGCACCTGCCGGGAGTCTTGACCGTCTGGGAACTGCGCTGGCATCAACGATTCGACCGGCCAGCCCAGACGACCGATCCAGCCGCTGATGAAGCCCCAGACCAGAACCACCACGGGCACACACGCGAGCGTACGGCCCAGCAGCGCGATGAAGCGCTCCATGCGCGGGCCCATCTGCCGGGCGCGCAGCCCGACGAAGACTCCGATGCACAGCGCCAGCAGCAGGGCGATGGCGAGCACGATCAGGCTGGAGCCACAGCGCAGCGCGAACTCCGGCAGGGGCGTCTTCAGATTCCATTCGTGATGCCGGAAGAGCAGCACCAGCCCTGCGGCGATCATGCCGCCGAGCAGGAGGCGCAATGGCAGCCACCGCGGCGGCAATGAGAATGGCTGCAGACTCATCATTCCGGAAGACGCATTTGGAGTTTGCTGATGGGATCCGCCGGCGTTTTGGGCCGCTGGACCTCCGGCTCTTCTTCACGGGAGCGCAGCTGGAGCTTGAGTGCGGGAGCTGGCTGAGAGTGCTTGGGTGGAAGCATGAGATTTTGCAGGGTCCAGCTGGAGACAGGGCCGCCCGTGGAACCTTGCGCATGAAGGCCCGGCATGGCCGCAGCTTCGTCATGGGTGGTGAACAAGGTGAGCATGGGATGAAGCGGAAGCAGCCTGGATTCCAGCTCCCGCACGCGCTTCGGCACCTGATCGGGATCGAATTCAGCGGAGAGCGCTTCGAGGAGGAGATCGATCTGCGGATCAGAAATGCCGCAGAAATTGCTGCCTCCCGTTTTGGCATGCGCGGAGTGCCACCAGGGCAGCTGGTCCCAGGAAACTTCAAAGCGCTGGTCCAGCAGCACGGCGTCAAAGCGGTGCTCATGCAGACGCTGGGAGAGAGATTGTGCGTCCGGTACGTGCTCGATCTTCACTTCGGCTCCGAGCTGCCGCCACTGCGCCACGAGAAGGTCTGCCGTGCGCGTGTGAAGAGTGTCGCTGCCGGGCACGAGAAGCGTGAACTGAAACGGACGCTCCGCCGTGCGCGCGACACCCTTGTCATCATGCGTCCAGCCTGCCTTGGTGAGGATCTGACGCGCCTGCTCCAACTGAAACGGCTGGCTCTTTGCACTGGTGCTGAACCACAAGCCGGGAGCGAACAGGCTGGCATCCACATGGCCAAGCCGCCCTGGCAGAGCGCGGATGAGTTCATCCGTGTCTGTGGCCAAGGCAAGCGCCTCACGGCAGCGCTCGTGCTGCAAAACTTCGTGGCGGGTGTTCCAGAGCACGACGAGTCGCTGCCGAGGCGGGGTGAAGCGCAGCCGCTCCATCTGGGTGCGATCGGCCGCAGGCCATACCAGATCCACGGTATGAGTGCGCATGCCGATCTGCGTCATCAACGGTGAGGCGGAGAAGGTGAACAAGAATCCAGGCACCGATTTGTCCTCCTGCACTGGTTTGAGGAGAAGCGAACGAGTGTCGCGCAAGGCGATGCGGTGCGTTCCCGCACCCGGTGGTGCATGGTGCGTAAAATCAGACTCCTGCGCTGATGGATGAGCACGCAGCCACTCAGCGGGCAAGATGGGCAGATTTACTAGCATGCAGAGAGCCGTGCCCTGACGGCGGCGGAATGACACGTGCAGGCGGGAACCGTTGTTCTGCGACTCCAGCGTCTGGATGTTGCTAAGGGCTTCACGATTCGGCAGCGACCAGTCGTTGGCACGCAGGAATTCGAGCGTCGCTTTGGCATCATCAGCCGTCGCGGGTTTACCATCATGCCAGAGCTGGCCGGGGCGGATGTCGAGATCGAGCACGGGCTCGCTCAAGGCACCGACTTCTGCGAGCGGATTGATGGACGCGGGTTCTTTTTCACTGGCGTCGAGGAAACGGTGCAGGTCTTCGAGCAGCCGATGGGAATCCCCTGCCACGACGATCTCACAGGCGTTTGCTCCATCAAACCACACGCGCTGGATCAGGCCCGCCTGCGAGGAGCCTGCCATGAAGAGGTCCCACGACTTGCGCAGCGGGGCGCGGCGCTCGATGCGCCAAAATACGACCGGCTTGAGATCCAGCCCGGCAACGACTTCAAATGCCTGACGGACGCCTGCGGCGTTGGGCTCGGAGAAACTCAGCAGCAGCCGGTTTTGCAGGACGCGAGCCGAGCTGAGATGCCACTCGGCCCAGCGGTTTTTTTCACCGATCTGGGATTGAAGCAGCTCCTGCGCGCGCTTGGCGGTCGCTTCATCCGCGAACCAGCAGGTCACGTCCTGCGTCCAGCGCCAGAACTCCGCCAGTCCGGGCTGCAAGGTGCCGTCTGGACCCAGCCGGATGAGGGGTTCATGCAGGAGATCTGTGATCTCGCGCTCAATCTCCGTGGCGGGGAGAAAAGGATTCAGAGCCGGCTCATTTTGCGACAGCATGACGACCACACCGCCGGCACGATCCGTGCGGCTGAGTCTGGACTCATGCACCGCCCACGCAGCCACCGCTGCAATGAGCAACGGAAAACCAATGATGAACGTGCGGGCCAAAATCATGCGCAGTGCAAGCTAGAGCGTGCGCGCCGTGACGGCAAGACATCGCTAGATGCCGCTCATGATGCCGTCATCCGTGACCTGGATGCGCTCGGCAGCGGGCACTTTCGGCAGCGCGGGCATGCGCATCATGGTTCCGGTGAGGGCGACGAGGAATCCGGCACCGTTGGCGATTTCAAAATCGCGCACGGTGATGGTGAAGCCGCGCGGGCGTCCGCGCTTTTTCGCATCGTCTGAGAGGGAGTCCTGCGTCTTGGCCATGCAGAGGGGGAGCTTGTCGAAGCCGCTGCGGGCAAACAGAGCCAGCTTGGCCTTCGCCTCATCGGTGAGCAGAACGCCGTCGGCGCCGTAGATCTTGGTAGCGATGGCGGTGAGCTTGGTTTCGACGCTGTCGTCAGGCTGGTAAAGGAAGGGCAGCTGTGGAACTTCCGGCGTCAGAGCTGCGAGCACTTTTTCGGCGAGTTCGACCGCCCCTGCCCCGCCTTCGCCAAAGACATTGGCCGTGGCACTGGGAACGCCGCGCGACTGGCAGAACTCATGCACCAGGGCGAGTTCGTCCGGGTGGTCGTTGGTGAACTGATTGACCGCCACGATGACGGGGCGCTGGAACTGCGCGGCGCTGTCGAGGTGTGCGGCCAAGTTGTCCAGCCCACGGCTCAGGGCGGCGGTGTCGGTCTGCGTGAGCTGGTCCAGGGCGGCTCCGCCGTGCATCTTGAGTGCACGCACGGTGGCGACGATGACGATGGCGGCAGGCGCGAGACCGCTTTGACGGCACTTGATGTGCATGAATTTTTCCCCGCCGAGATCGAAGGCGAATCCGGCCTCGGTGACGGCGAAGTCGGCGTGGGCGAGGGCCATGCGGGTGGCGAGCACGGAGTTGCAGCCGTGGGCGATGTTGGCAAAGGGGCCGCCGTGGAGGAAGGCGGGCACGCCTTCGACGCT
>NZ_JBIPNG010000497.1:0-4723 GCF_044373815.1 Prosthecobacter sp.
GCGAGAGCGGTGCGGCGGCCTTCGATGGCATCGGGAAACTCGACGCTGCCGAGTACGGAGAGGACGCCGGGTTTCACGGGTTGGGTGGGTGAAAAGGGATCGCCACCACCGAGGATGGCGGTTTGCTCCAGTTCACCGTTCGTCATGCGGTCTTGCGGCATACGAATGGGCTGGTAGATGCTGGTGACCTGTGGTGTGCGGCCATCGTAGACACTGAAGGCAAAGGGTTCGTAGCGCTCCAGTTCCCACTTCAGGCGTTCGAGCCCTTTGCGTGCCACGCGCTCGTTGCCGTAGTCTTCGGGTTCGAAGCCGACGAGTTTTGGCGGGTATTGATCTTCTGGCAGGTTTTGTTTCTGGATGGCGGATCGGGCGATTTCAAAGACGCCGGTGAAACTGCGGCCCTGCTTCTTTGTGCCACCGTTGGCGATGAAGGCGCGGGCGGAGACGACGGCTTTGTTCCATGCACTTGGGTCCAGTTTTTTTTCGGCGTACCATTTCTCTGCGTTGGCGAGCAGCTTGTCGTCGAGGCGGGCGAGCATGGTCATGTGCTCGACGCGGCGTGTTTCGAGGTATTTCTTTTCTTCAAAACCTGCAGTGTTTTCCAAGGGCAAGAATGGTGCGGGGCGTTCGGCGAGTTGCGTGGTGCTGAAGCAGGCCTGCATGGAGTAGTAATCATGCGTGGGCACGGGATCGAACTTGTGATCGTGGCAGCGGGCGCATTGGAGGGAGTGAGCGAGGAAGGTTTCGCCGACGCTGTTGGTGACATCATCGAGAAATCGCTGACGGGCGACCTTGGCGACTTCCATGCCGGTGAGTTCCCAGGGGCCCATGCGGAGGAAGCCGGTGGCGATGAGGAGTTCGGAATTGTCAGGCTGCATCTCATCGCCTGCGATCTGCTCCTTGATGAACTGGTCGTAGGGTTTGTCGGCGTTGAAGCTGCGCACCACGTAGTCGCGGTAGCGCCAGGAGTTGCCGCGCTCGTAGTCGTTTGAGAAGCCGCTGCTGTCGGCGTAGCGTGTGACATCGAGCCAGTGGCGTGCCATGCGCTCACCGTAGTGAGGGGAGGCGAGGAGACGATTGACCAGATTCTGGATGCTGGATGTTGGATCCTGGGAGTAGCTTTGCTCGAAGGCGGTGATTTCTTCTGGGGTGGGTGTGAGGCCGGTGAGGTCAAAGGTGGCGCGGCGAATGAAGGTGCGGGCATCGGCTGGAGGAGCGGGGTGCATTCCTTCGGGCATGTGCAGGGCGATGAGTTCGTCGATGGGGTTGGGGCCCTTGGTTGCGGGCTTTTTTACCGGCTGGTAGGCCCAGAGACCTTCGGGCTGGTAGCGACGATTGGCCCATTCGGGGGAGAGGGCTCCGGTGGTTTTTATGGTGACGCCATCTTCGGCGCTCCATTTTTCGGCGTTGGCTTTGGCGATGGCGTTTCGTTTGATTTCATCCGGCCATGGGGCACCGCCGGTGATCCAGTCTTTGATCCAGGCAAGCTGTGCGGCGTAGAGCTTGTCTGCTTCCTTGGGGGGCATGGGCTCCCAGTCGGCTTCGTGCTGGCGTGTGGAGGCGAGGTAGAGGGGGCTTTGTTCTGGTTTGCCGGGGATGATGGATGGCTTTTCGCTCTCGCCGCCTTTGAGCGTGCTTGCCTGCGTGCGCATGTCGAAGCCGCCTTTGATCTTCTGTTCGTCATTGCCATGGCAGGCGAGGCACTTGTCTTGAAACAGCGGCCAGACGCGGCGCACGAACATGGACGTGGCATCCTCTGCGGGGAGGCAGGAGGCAGCGAGAAGGGAGATGAAGATAACTTTGATTAGAGTCATTCGGGTTTGCCGTGGTCGTAGAGGTTACGGATTTCAGCGGCGTTTAATGCGGTGCTGAAGATGGCGAATTCATCGATGGCGCCGTTGAGATTACGAATGGGGAATTGGTGGCCTTGCGTGGGCAGGCCCCAGTTGCCGATTTCGCAGGGGCCGAAGACGATGGCTCGGCCGGGCTGGTGCAGCGGGGAGATTTCGTGGCCGACGGGCTGACCATCGAAGTATTGGATGACCGTGCCGCTGGTGTTGTCATAGGTCACGGCTAGGTGATGCCAGCGGCCGAGGCTGTCGGCGGTGAAGACGGGTTTGCTGAAATACATCTGATTGTATTTGGCATTCTTCGCGGCGTCTGCGGGACGATACATGACGGAGAACATGAGGCTGCCGTCTTCGTAGATCTGCCAGTGGGGTTCGCCGTTGTCGTAGCCGTCGGTGAGGAGGAGGGAGTTATATTTTTTGTCCACGGAATCGACCTTCACCCAGCAGGCGAGGGTGATGGCCTGATAGGTGCCGTCGAGATTCAGGCGTACGCGGTCGCCGGGGCGTTTGAACTCCAGCGCGGTTTTTTCAGGCCAGCGGCCTTGGGTCCATGCGGCACCGACAGCACCACCTGCGCGCTGGGGGTGGCGGGGTTCGGTGACGTTTTTCACGAGGCGGTCCCAGCGATCATCTTCGAGATGTTTGAAGGTGTAGTAGGCGATGAGGCGCGGGTCTTGGCAGGCGGTGAGGGACCACTGTTGCCAATCGGCGAAGCGCTGGGTGTCGCGTTGTTTCACGAGGCCGTGGAGTTCGCTGATGGAGAGGAAATCCTGCGGGGTGGTGATGTTGGATTTGGTCGAGGACAGGGACATGCCTTGTTTCAAACTGGCTGCGGTCTGTGCGTTTGTGTGCGCGATGACTTCACCTTCGAAGACGTGCACGGCGCTGGTGCTGTCTTTGACGTTGAGAGCGAACTCGGTGCCGAGGTCTTCCAGTTTCATGCCGGGTGCGTGCATGAGGAAGCCTTTGGCAGCGGGTGGAACATGGACGCGCACGCGGCCGCTCAGGCAGCGGGCCTCCCAGGCGGAGAGGATTTCGATTTCCGCGCTGCCTTCGATCAAGGCTGTCGCGCCGCTGAAGAATTCAATCTGTGCGAGGCCTTGGGTGAGTCGGATGGTGCCGGGCTTGAGGGTGTCGCCACTGCGGAGGGCGTTGGTAAACTTGGCATCCATGGTCTGGCTGAGCGTGGCGACGCCGTTGGAGGTGGCTTCTGTTTCAGCGGAGTGCTGTGGCCAGATGATGAAGGCGCAGGCGATGATTGCGGCGGCTGCGGTGAGGGCAGGAAGCCAGCGGCGGGTGGGGCGCTTGGGCGTGGTTTTTTGGAGGCGTCCGGTGTTTACGGTGGGCTGCTGCAGCAAGCGGGCGTGTTGATCGACGAGTTCCAAATAGCGCTGGCGTGCCTGCCAGTCGGAGCGCAGAAGGTCTTCGAGCTGGGCGTGCTGCTCAGGGGTGATTTCGCCGTCGATCTCGGCGTGGATGAGGGAGTCGAGATTCATGCGAGGCCCTCCGATTGAAGCTGGCGCGTGACGCATTCATGCAGACGCTGGCGGAGGAGTTCCAGATTGCGGAAGAGGGTGCGGCGGCTGAGGGAGAAGCGGCTCATCATTTCCTCGGCGCTCTGGCGCTGGGCATAGCGGCTGGTGACGAGTTCTTGATCTTGCGCGGTGAGTTTTTGCAGGCAGGCATCGAGGAGGCGGAGGCGTTCGTCGAGGCGGGGTTCGATGTGGCTGCGCTCGCTGGCGAGGAGATCCATTACGTCTTCACTGAAGAGCAGGGGAGAGCGTGCGGACTTCTCGCGGTGCTTTTGCACCTGGAGGTAGGCGAAGCGGTAGGCCCAGGGGAGGAAGGGGCGGGTGGCGTTGTATTCGACGAATTTGCGATAGAGGGCGAGACTTGTTTCTTGCAGAATGTCGCGGGCATCTGCCTCGCGCGGGACGAGGCTGAAGATGTAACGAAACAACGGCTCCTGATGCTGGGTGAGCAGTAGGACGAGGGTTTCGGTGGAGGTGGGCGAGTCTGACATGGACACAGTGTATTCCCGGTGGTGAGGGGTGCAGTGCCAAAAAATAGTCAGTGGATGATCGGGCCAGAGTTGATCAACCACGGAATACACTGAATACACGGAAACGGAGTCTGATTGATGTACGTGGTTTGGCTTTGGGTTCAATGTTGTTCGGCGGCGTTTGCAGTGAGAACAAGAATGATCAACACCAAGGCAAGAAGGTTCATGAAAGGGCAAAAACGGAGGTTGCAGCGACGTTGTCCCGTCTCGACTTTGAGTCGTGCCAACCATGAAACCTTTTGCTGTACTTTTAATGATGCTTTGCGCCGGGCTGCTGTCTGCTTGTAAGCCTGCGACCTCCTCGTCTGCTCCATCAGGCAAGCCACGGGTGGCGCTGGTGATGAAGTCGCTGGCGAATGAGTTTTTCCAAACGATGGCCGAAGGCGCGAAGAAGCATCAGGCAGCGCATGCGGGGGATTACGAACTCGTTGTGAACGGCATCAAGAACGAGACTGATCTGGCCGAGCAGGTGGGGCTGGTGGATCAGATGGTGTCGCAGGGAGTGCAGGCCATCGTCATTGCACCGGCGGATTCGAAGGCGCTGGTCACGGTGCTGAAGCGCGCGAAGGAGGCGGGGGTGCTGGTCATCAATATCGACAACAAGCTGGATGCGGACACGCTGAAGCAGGCGGGGCTGAGCATTCCGTTTGTTGGGCCCGACAACCGCGCGGGAGCGAAGGCTGTGGGTGAGGTGCTGGCAAAAAAGCTCAAGGCGGGCGATGAAGTGGCGATCATCGAAGGTGTGACGACCGCTTTCAACGGGCAGCAGCGCAAGGCGGGATTTGAAGACGCGATGAATGCTGCGGGCATG
>NZ_JBIPNG010000105.1:0-15754 GCF_044373815.1 Prosthecobacter sp.
TGCGGAAAAGGGGTTCGAGATTGATGCGGTGTATGCGCGCAAGCTCGCGGCTACGGCGGCCAAACTCGCGAAGTTCCCGTCCTCAGCGGCCATCTTCCTGAAAGATGGCAAGCCGCTGGAGAAAGGCCAACTGCTGGTCCAAAGCGATCTCGCAAAAACTTACCGGTCTGTAGCGGAGAACGGGATCGAATGGTTCTATGGTGGTGAATTTGCGCAGAAGACTGGCGAATGGATGGCGGCCAATGGGGGGATCATGACGGCGCAAGATTTTGCCAGCTATCAGGCACCTGATCGAGCGGCGATCCGCTCGAAGTATCGTGGCTACGATCTGATCACGATGCCGCCGCCGAGTTCGGGAGGGGTACATGTGGCGCAGATCCTGAATATTTTGGAGCATTTCCCGATCCGCCACTTCCGAGCGAGCAGCCGGATTCATGTGATCACGGAAGCGATGAAGCTGGCGTTTGCGGATCGTGCCTACTGGCTGGGTGATCCGGATTTTGCGCCGGTGCCGAAGGGCCTGGTGGATCCTGCTTATGCGGCGGAACTGGCGAAGAAGATTGATCTGGATCATGCCACCGCCGTTCCAGGGCACAACATGCCTCCGCATTGGGAGGGGGATGTTTTCGGCAAGCACACCACTTTCCTCTGCACGGCAGACGCCGAGGGCAACTGGGTGGCGCTGAATCAGACGATCAACACCGGCTTTGGCAGCAAGGTGGTGATTCCGGGGACGGGTGTGCTGCTGAACGATGAGATGGATGACTTCGCTGCGCAGCCCGGTGTGCCGAATGCCTTCAAACTGGTGGGAGCGGAAGCGAATGCGGTGGCTCCGGGCAAGCGGCCGCTTTCGAGCATGAGCCCGACGATTGTGCTCAAGGATGGCAAGCCGGTGATTGTGACCGGAGCGGCGGGGGGGCCTACCATCATCACGCAGGCGCTGCTGCTGCTGACGCACATCATTGATGATGGAATGCTGCGGTCTGAGGCGCTGGCGGAGCCGAGATTTCACCACCAGTGGAATCCTGATGAGTTGAAGATTGAGAAGGCTTTTGGTGAGGGCACGCTCACACGAGTGAAAGCGCTGGGGCATAAGCTGGCGGAGTCCGAGGGGTTTGGGGCGTGTCAGGCGATCTATTTTGATGCGAACAAGAAGCTCTTTTTTCCTGCGAATGATCCGCGAGTGCCGGGCAAGGCGGATGGGAAGTGAGGGGTGCCCGTTTTCCGCGGCCTGGTATAAAGGGACTCAGTTCAATAAGACGGCGGACGCGTAGCTGACGCTTCTAAGGATTGTAAACTGGGAACTGAAAACTGAGAATTTTAAATTGGCCAGAGAAGTGAGGCGGGGTTCATGGTCCTACTTCGCCAACAAATGTTTCATCAAACCATGAGGGAAGAAGTTTACTCTTCGCGGAGTTTTCGGCGGAGGGTGGCCCGGTTCATTTTCATGGCGGTGGCGAGGCGGGTGGGCTTGCCGTCGAAGCGCTTGAGGAGGGTGTCGAGCATCGTGGCCTCCACCGTTTCGAGAAGGTCATCATAAGCTGGCATCAATTCATCGGTGCCGGTGGTCTTTTGATCCAGCCAGGCGTGGATGGCACGTTTCATCGTTTCTTCGAGGTGATTGGACTCCTCGGTCTTCACGATGCTGGCAGGCAGATGATGGGGTAATATGGTGCCGCCGCTGCAGACGGCGGCGGCGTGTGCCATGGCCGTTTTCAGTTCACGCACGTTGCCCGACCAGGTGTGGGCTTTGAGCGCAGCGAGAGCCTCAGCGGAGAGAACCTGCCCACCCAAAAAGGAGACTGCCAAAGCCGGGATGTCCGAGGTGCGCTCGCGCAAGGGGGGCAGCAGGACCTGAAGGACTGCGAGCGCGTAAAACAAGTCTTCACGCAGGTGAGGTGCGGCCTCCTGGCTGGATGCGCTGAAGAGGCGCGCCTTGAGCATGCCAGAGCTGAGACGATGCATGAGCGCTGCCTGGAGCGGCTTTGACCACGCGCTGATTTCATCGAGAAAAAGGACACCGTCACCTGCCTTGGCGATGGCTTCATCCAACGCGGCTTCGGCACGATCTTCGGACCATTCATCGGCGCGGAATAAGATCAGCGGTTTTTCAGAGCGCGCACTGTGGCGATGAATGACCTGCGCGGCCAGGCTCTTGCCGCTGCCTGGAGGGCCCTGTAGCAGGACGGGCGCGTCATTGCCACTGGCCTGGGCAATGACGGCGAACGCACGCTGCATGGGTTCGCTGTTGCCGATCATGGTGGTGTCTGCACGCTGCTCAGTTTTCACCGGTGCGAAGACTTCGCGGATGGCCCGCTGGATGTCGGTAAGATTGAGAGGCTTGAGGAAATACTCGCGAGCGCCGAGACGCTTTGCCTCAAGGGCGGTGTCCAGCGTGCCGTGGGCGGTGATGATCATCACCGGGGGTGGCTGTGGGAGAGACTGGATTTTTTCCAGCACCTTCAGGCCGCTCATGTCCGGCAGGCCGACATCGAGGATGATGAGCGCGAAGGATTGCGCCGCGAGCTTGTCGATTCCCCCCTGCCCTGAAGCGGCCACGACAGGTGTGGCCTCGAAACGGCGCACCACGGTGGAGAGTGCTGCGGCGAGGGCGTATTCGTCTTCGATGATGAGGATGGAGGGAGTCATGCGGGAAGCAAGGGGAGCAGCACGATGATCACCGCTCCGCCCTTGGGGTCATTTTGCAATTTTAAGGTGCCGCCGTGTGCGGTGATGATGCTGGAGACGATGTTCAAACCGACGCCCATGCCGCCTTCTTTTTCGGTGAAGAAGAGTTCGGTGCCTTGTGCAAGCGCGAGTTCGGAAAAGCCGGTGCCGGAGTCGGCGAAGCGAAGCTCAAACCATGAGCTGGCGGGCTGGCCGCTCACCATGAGTTTGCCGCCGCGTGGCATGGCCTGAATGGCATTGATCATGAGGTTTCGTACGGCCTGGGCGAGGCGCTGGGCATCGCCCATGATCCAGGTGGGAGAGGGCAGGTTGATTTCAACTTCAACGCCGGCATGGCGGGCCTGAGCTTCGATGTTTCTGGCCACGCCGCGAATGCAGTCGGTGAGGTCGAGCTTTGTGAGTTTGGGCGGGAGAGGATTCGCGAGGTGAAGCCACTGGTTCACGAGACCGGCGATGACTTCGGATTCGTTTTCGATGAGCCTGACGGCCTGTGCGTCTTCCTCATTCTGCGGGGTCATCAACTGTGCGTGAAGCTGAATGGAGGCGAGCGGGTTTTTGATATCGTGGGCGAGGCTGGTGGCCACACGGCCGAGCATGGCGAGTCGTTCGGATTGGGCACGCTTGAGGCGCTCGCGGACGAGGAGCCAGCCCATGAGGCCAGAGATGAGCCAGAAGGCGATGAAGGCATTGAGAGTGGCGGGATCGCGAAGAGACAGAGACGACACCACCGGAGTGCGGGTGAAGGTCATGTCGTTCTTTTCATCCAGCCGGATGGTGAGGCGGTCTTCGGTGTTGGCCGGCGCTGTGCCTGCAGGGCGAAACTCGATCTGCATGCCGAGGAGCTGTTCTAGATCCTGCGCAAGTTTGCCGCTGCGCGGAAGATTCATGCGCCGCACAAACTCGGCATCGGCCTGGGCCAGGGCCTGGAAGAGGTGGTTGGACTCCTCGCGCTCGCGCTGACGCAGCCACGCGAGAAGCAGCAGAGATCCCGCGATGATGAAGGCGAGAAAGCCGAGGCCGAGGGTGAGGCGGAGCTTGTGGGGAGAGGCGGACACTGCCTACGGTTCCGGCAGAGGAGCGCTTTTATCAATCGGCTTGTCTTCCCAGATGGCCTCGCCGGTGGTGGGATCGTAGGTGAGGATGCGGCTCTTGCTGCCGGGGACGGGAGCTTTGTCGATCTTGGGCAGCCACTTGGCGAGCTCGGTTTTTTTGGCGGCGTGTTGGGAGTCCTTGGCGAGGTTGGTCCACTCGTTGGGATCGTTTTTCATGTCGTATAGTTCTTCGCTGCCGTCGGCGTAGCGGATGTAGCGCCATTCCTGAGTGCGGATGGTGTGATTGCCCTGATTGTGGGTGGTGATGGCGGGCCACTCGCGGGGTGCGCTGGCGTCTTGAAACTGGGGCACGAGGCTGTGGCCTTCGAGGTCGGTGCGGGCGGGCAGTTTGGTGAGGGCGAGGAGGGATGGGAAGATGTCGATGAGTTCGACGGGGCTGGTGCAGACCTGGCCGGGTTTGATGCCGGGACCGGCGAAGATGAGGGGGACGCGGGTGCTGCGTTCCCAGAGGGTGTTTTTGCCGGTCATGAGTTTTTCGCCGAGATGCCAGCCGTGATCTCCCCAGAGGACGATGATGGTGTTGTCCAAGCGGCCGGTGGCTTCGAGCTGACTCATGAGGCGGCCGACCTGGCTGTCCATGAAGCTGACGCAGGCGAGGTAGGCGCGCACGAGAGGACGCCATTCGTTGAATTTGCGCAGGGTGCTGAGGCGTGGCTCGGGGAGCTTCCAGTGGAGGAAGTCGGCGAACTTGGGGAGGTCGGCGCGATCGTCTTCTTTGACCGGGGGCATCTGGAGAGTGGCGTCCGGATACAAATCAAACCACTTCTGCGAGGCGAAGCACGGGACGTGAGGGAGACGGAAACCGGCGGCGATGAAGAAGGGCTTGTCAGCAGGAGCGCGCTTCAATGCATCGATGGCGGAGTCGGCGATTTTCCAGTCGGCGTTGTCTTGGTCCTTCTCGGGGAAGACGCCCCAGTCCATGGCGGGATGGCGATCCGGGCCGGGGAGATTGGCGATGGGTGTTTTGGGTTTCGGCATGGGGCCGCGATTGCCCCATTCGTTGAACTCGGCTTTTTGATCGCCTCCACGCATTGAGCCGTCATGGTAGATTTTGCCGCTGTTGGAGGTGAAGTAACCGGCCTGCGTGAAGGTCTGCGGGAGCGTCACGTGGTGCTTGGTCTGCTCCACTTCGCGGATGCCGGGGGCGAGGCCGTAAATGCCGGTGCTGGAGGGGCGGAGGCCGGTGAGGAGCGAGCTGCGTGAGGGATTGCACAAGGGCGCCTGGCAGTGGGCGCTGGCGAAGAGGGTGCCGCGCTTGGCCAAGGCATCGATGGCAGGTGTTTTCACCTGCGTGTGTCCGCCGAGGCAGCCGATCCAGTCGTTTTGATCATCGATGGCGATGAAGAGGACGTTGGGCCGCGAGTCGGCGGCGTGGACGGCGGCAGCGAGTAGGAAAACGGAGCAGAGACGGAGCAACTTCATGGTCGGCTTCAAACGAAGCTCGATCGATGAAAATAGCAGCGTTAAGGAGCCACGTTTGGAACGAGTTGTTCGGCGGCTTTGGCGGCTTCGGCGCGGAGTTCGGGATTGAGATTTTTCTGCTCGAATTCGCGGCACCAGCCTTTGATCTCAAGCTCGTTGAAGATCTTGCCGATGACGCGGCGGAGGAGGCCTTTGAGGTTGGGAAGTTCGACTTCCTGCAGGGAGCGGATGGCGGCTTCCTTGTAGCTTTCGAGGAGGGTCATGGCCTTCTCATGGGCACCGCTGTCGAAGGCCCAATCGCGGATGGTGGCGTTGTCGGGCTTGGTTTTGGCGACGCCGTTCCAGAGGGCTTCCATCTGGTCTTTGACCTCGCCTTTGCCTTTCTCGCGCAGGAGGGAGAGGACGATGCTGGGGCGCATGTTCCATTCGTTGTCGGCGGCGGAGTCTTCGCCGAGGTCGTCAAGGTCATCGCGGATCTGGTAGGCAATGCCTAGGTTTTCGCTGTAGGTGTGGAGAACGTCGGCGCATTCATCGAGCTGGCCGGCGAGAGCGGCACCGACCTTGAGGGCGACTTCGAAAGCGGGGGCGGTTTTGCTGCGGAAGATTTCAAGCACCTGGGTGCTGCTGAGAGCGACGGGGTGGCGGGTCCAGAGGAGTTCGGCGCCCTGACCGATGCAGAGTTCGCGCTGGCCTTCGGCGGCGACGAGGATGGCGGAGCTGCGAATGTGAGCGGCGGCATCGTTGTCGGCGAGGAGGCGGTAGCCTTCACCGATGAGGAGGTCACCGATGTTCAGGGCGACGGGGATGCCGTGCTCGGTGTGGAGTGTTGTTTCGCCGTAGCGTTCGGCGTCGCCGTCCTCGATGTCGTCATGAACGAGGGAGGCTTTGTGGAAGATTTCGACGGCGACGGCGGCTTTTTTGACGGTGTCGGAGATGGGGCCTTCGGGGTCTTCGCGCAGAGCCTGATAGGCGGCGACGGTGAGGAAGGGACGCCAGCGTTTGCCGGCACGAGCGAGCCATTCGCGCGCGATGTCGTCGCTGTGACCGCGTGAGGGGCTCATGAGCGCATTGAGCGACTCGATGGTGAACCAGGTTTTCACCTCGTCATGCAGGGCATTCAGATTGAGGCGGCGGGTTTTGTCGTCGCTGGTGAGGTGGATGTAATCCCAGACCCAGTCGATATCGACGAGGGTGTCGATGCAGTCGTCCTGCAACAAGGGTACGGCGACGGCGGGAATGGCGGCGGCTTCGATGTAGGGGAAGGTGCGCTCAAGGACAGGCAGGCAGGAAATGCCGACGATGGCTTCGATCTTGCCAGTCTGGATGAGCGACATGACGATGGCGCTGCCTTCGGCTACGAGCACGGCGTAGCCGAGTTTTTCCGCTTCGTTTTGGAAATCCTGAATGGAGCAGAGGCCGCACTGCTTGCAGAGCAGACCGAACTCATCAAAGGGGGCGGGGCATTTGCTTTCGACGCGGAGGCACTTCGGCATCAGCAGCAGGCGCTTTTCAAAGGGCACGGTGGCGAGGGATTCGCGCCAGGTTTCGTTGGCGAGAAGCACGCCGACGTAATCACGATGGATTTTGTCGATGGCGTGGATGGCGACGATTTTATCCGTGTGGTCCTGCAGATCGGCCAAGGGCACCGGGGGGACAAGTTTCTGCTCCTCGGCATAGGCGCGCACCCAGCCCAGGATTTGATCACGATCCTGCTTGGTCTGCGGGATATTTTTCTTCGGCTGGCGGATACGGCGGTTCAGACCGGGAATAGGCGGAGGAAGGGCGGCAGAACGGACGACGGCAGCGGACATGAGAGGAAAGGGAAAGTGGCAGAATGCCGGATGAAAAGAGTGGGCGGTTTAACCGTGTAAGAGGGGCTTAGTCTTGCAGATATTGCGCTAATGTGTGCGAATCTTGCGCGGCTGGAGGATACGGACTGGCTGCAGTAGTCATGCAGCAGCGGCAAAAGCCAACCTCAAACCACTGTGCCACGACCACTTTTGGACCCGTTTTTCTTGGGCTTGGACTCGGGGAGGCCTTCGTCCTGAAGAATGGTGTCCTGAGGGAGCGGCTCCGCACCTTCTTCGCCTTTGGGGTCGGGCTCGGCAAAGGGGGTGGCCTTTTGGTAGAGCTTGAGACGGGTGTCGAATTCCTCCTGCAGCTTATTTCGATCTTCTTCAGGCAGGTCTTTGTCTTCTTTGAGCAGAGTAATGCAGCGCTTCTGCCAGAGCTCGGCTTCTTTGAATTCGCCGTTGCGGGCGAGAGCAGCAGCCATGGTGTCGATCATTTCATAAGGCTGCTCATCGCTCTGGACGACTTCGGCGACGAGCTTCAAGGCGCGCCGTGCGAGCAGGACGGCGCTTTCGCCATTGTGCAGATTGTCCTCCGGGCAGGTGGCCAGGAACCAGGCGAGATTGTTGGAAGCCCAAGGATCCTCGGAGCGTGCAGCACGGCGATACCAAGCTCCGGCACGGCGGTAATCCACAGGAAGGCCCTGACCAGTGTAGTAGAGATTGGCCAGGCGAGTCATGGCGGGAACGAAGTCCTGCTGGGCGGCTTTGAGGTACCAGAGAGCCGCTTTGGCCGAGCTTTTGTCAATGCCGTCGCCCCGTTCGAGCTTTGACGCATAGGCGGTCTGCGAAGGGGGATTTCCCTGATCGGCGGCTTTCTTGAACCATTCCGCCGCTTTGGCCACGTCTTTCTTCACGCCTTTGCCTTCCTCATACATGGCGGCCAGACTGTGCTGTGAGAGGGCAAAGCCGAGTTCAGCGGAGCTGCGGTACCACTCCGCTGCTTTGGCGAGATCCTTTTTTACTCCAACGCCGTCTTCATAAAGGGTACCCAGAACATGCTGCGCGCGCAGGTGCTTCTGCTTGGCGGCCTTCTCGACGGATTTCACACCTTCTTCGAGATTTTTCTTCAAGCCTTCACCCGTGAGCATGCGCAGTCCCAGTTCGAACTGAGCGTCGGCATCCCCACGATCCGCCCAGTCTCGAAGATCCTTTTCATCGATGCGCTGAGGCTGCTGCGCCGTCAGAGTGGAAGCAGCAAAGAGCAAAGCAACGAGGAGGCCGGCAAGGAGGGGGGATGAGGACGCATGCTTCATGGAGCGAAATTACGTCTGGCCGGGGCCGTCTCAACCATCAAAATGCAGGTGCGCGGTAAATTGGCGGCCCATTGACAGCACTCCGCGGCAGGCCAGATGGCCGCAAAAAACTCGCCTCAAGGCGATGGTTCTTCACCTGAAAGAGTGAAAAACCGACACCCATGTCAAGCCCGTGCTTACAGTTTATGTTGGGCCGCCGTTTTGACAAAACGCGGTGCCTGTGCGTGAATTACCTCGCAGCCGAAGCTGCCATTCCTTCCAGAATGGTGGCGCGGGGGACCCAAAAACCCTGAGTCGAAAGACCCAGGGCGGGGCGAAGGAAGGTGGGTAACCACCGACCAGTCCACTTCCAAGGACCAGTCCGACAGCTAACCTCGCAGGCGACATTGGAAGGGCGATCCTATGCCCGACGCGAGTGCGCCGGGACCATGGTCTCCCCAGAACCACCGCACCCGCGAGTGGACGGGAAACCGTCCGCAGACCGGGGGCCTTCGAGACCCATACCCATGAACTGCCAAAAGAACCAAAGCCCCATGACTGAGGGCCTGGTCAATCCATCTGCCCGGGACACACCGCCACCGGCATTCCCACCGCTGAGCTGGATCCACGTGATCCGCCAGCCGGACCGAGAAACACAAGACCTGGATGCAGAGCAAGCGCTGAGCGCTGCTGATCAAGAAAGCGCACCGCTCCGCCACGCCGAATAAACCCACCCCCCTGAAACTCCATTTCCAACATTTGAAATCATCATGACTCATCACCATTTTAAAGCCCCTTGGGGCCGCACTTTGCTCATCATTTCCATTCTCACGACGCTCGTGATGCTTGGGATTGCCATCACGCTCAGCCTCGGCCGGCAGACACCGGGATTCATCAGCCTGCCTGCACTGCCCACGCGTGCGCTGTCAGCCGCCGTTGTGCTGCTCATTCCTCTTGGAGCACTGCCGTTCATCATTCGCGGTTACGTCGTCACCAAGGACGGCATCCTCATCAAACGCCTGTGGTGGAACACAGTGCTGCCATTTGACGAAATGAGCTCCGTCGAAGTGGAACCGCTCGCGCTGTGCCACAGCTTTCGCACGTGTGGCAATGGCGGCCTGTATTCCTTCACCGGCTTTTACTGGAGCAGGCAGCTGGGCCACTTCCGCGCCTACGTCACGGATCTGAACCGCACTGTCATCGTGCACATGAAGAACCGCACGGCCGTGCTGTCCCCTGACGATCCCGAGGCTTTTGCCCGCACCGTCACCACCCACCTCCATGCTTGAACCTGTTTGAAATCCTGAAACCTGAAATTTTTCCCACTCACATGAACTCCATTCTCTTATTTGCGTACGAGCACTGGCTCATCACGCTCTCAGTCGTCGGCGTTATCATTCTCTACTTTGTCTCCTGCGTTTACATTCCGGAGAGCAAAGTCGGCGTGGTCATCAAACGCTTTGCCTTCAAAAACCTGCCTCCCGGTGAAATCATCGCCCTCAATGGTGAAGCGGGTTACCAGGCCGACACGCTGGCCCCGGGCCTGCACTTTGGTTTCTGGATCGTGCAGTACCACATCGAGAAAGTGCCCATGGTCAGAGTCCCGCAGGGAGAGCTGGCTTTGATCGTCGCGAAAACCGGCGCCGCCATTCCGCCCGGCCGCATCCTGGCACGCACGGTGGATTGTGACCACTTCCAGGATGCCCGTGCCTTTCTCAAACACGGCGGTGAAAAAGGCCGCCAGCTCGGTGTCATCACCGCGGGTTCGTATCGCATCAATCCTGCGCTCTTCACCATCATCACGTCCGAAAATGCCCAGCAGCACGGGCTTGAACCGCAGCTGCTGCGCATCCGCCACGTGGATCCCGATCTCGTCGGCATCGTCACGACGCTGGATGGCATGCCCATTGAGCAAACCGAAATCGCTGGATCCATCGTGGCCGGCCACGACAACTTTCAGAATGCGCAGGCCTTCCTGAATGCCGGCGGCCATCGAGGCCTGCAAGAGCAGGTGCTTCTTAGCGGCCAGTGGAACATCAATCCGTGGTTCGCGCAGATCGAGCAGGTGCCCATGTTTGAGATTCCGATCGGCCACGTCGGTGTCGTGATCTCTTATGTCGGCAAGGCGCACCTCGACATCAGCGGACCCGAGTTCAAGCACGGCGACCTCGTTGACGTGGGCCACAAAGGTGTCTGGGGCAAACCGCTGCTCCCGGGCAAACATCCGGTGAACACACGCATCATGCGAGTGGAACTGGTGCCGACCACCAACATCGTGCTGAACTGGGCCACGCGCACGGAGGCGCACCACTTTGATGCGAAGCTCAGCAGCATCACCGTGCGCTCGCGCGACGGGTTTGCCTTCAATCTCGATGTTTCGCAGATCATCCACATTGGTGCGAACGAAGCCCCCAAGGTGATCAGCCGCGCGGGATCACTGCAAAACCTCATCGACCACGTGCTGCAGCCCATCGTTGGCAACTACTTCCGCAACTCCGCGCAGGACTACACCGTGCTGGACTTCCTGAGCGCCCGCAGCCAGCGCCAGGGCGAGGCCGCCAACCATATCGAAACCGCGCTGCACGAATACGACGTGGAAGGGATCGACACGCTGATCGGCGACATCACGCCGCCCGAATCGCTGATGAAAACACAGACGGACCGCAAGCTGGCGGAAGAGAGCCGCAAAACCTATGAGATGCAGGAAGCTGCCGAGAAGCAGCGACAGCAGCTCGTGAGGCAGACGTCGCTGGCCGACATCCAAAACCAGGTCGTCAGTGCAGAACAGGGCGTCAACATTGCCGAACTCCACGCCACGGCTGCCGTGAAGAAAAGCGAAGGCGAAGCCGCCTCCACCCGGCTGCGTGCAAGCGGTGAAGCGGAAGCCATCCGCGCCACAGGTCAGGCCAAGGCCGATGCCTATCAAGCAGGCGTGACCGCCCTTGGTTCCGATGTGTACGGCATGCTCCAGGCCTTCCAAATCATCGCCGACAAAAACCTCCGCGTTGTCCCCGACGTACTGGTGAACAGCGGGCCGAACAGCAGCGGCATCCTCGACGCGCTCATGGCCATGCTCACCAAGCAACGTGCATCCCTGCCCATCTCCATGCATGACACGCCTTGATAGGCAGCATTGGCGCTGGCTGGCGCACTGAAAAAACAGCGGGCTGCGGATTCATTCCGCAGCCCATTTTGACGTTCCTGCATTCGCATTCAGTTCCAGCTATGATATGGGGAGCGCATGAAAGCACTTCCGCACATTGCTCTGCTCGCCTGCTTCAGCGTTCTTTTTCTGGTCGGCTGCGATGCCAACTTGAACGCGATTCCCGGCCCGCCGTTTGCCTATGATGACTTTGGCACTGAGTCGATGGCCAGCGAACTGCTTGGCCCCAAGGGCAAGGACACCCAGGTGGTTGCGCGATTTGGCTCCACGAATTCGACGCAGCCGGCCGGTGGTCCTGATGTGCGTTATGTGGGTGTGGGGCAGGCCATGAACCACCTGCGCCACAGTGTGCGCAAGCTGCACAAAACGCCGGAAAATCAGGCGCTGTACCAGCGTCTGGCGACCACTTACAGCCGCTTGTACCGGCAATATTCCTCGAAGCGAGATGCTTTTATGGCCGTCCCTTCAGCCAGTTACGGTAGGGGCGGCATGAACCGGGCGCTGATGATGCCCCCGATGCCTCCGACGATCTGAGCGGAGCGCATTTGACAAGGCAGCCGCTGCCAGCCAGACTGGACACCTGGCTCGAATGAGTCGCGGGTGTAGCTCAATGGTAGAGCAGGTGCTTCCCAAGCATCATACGTCAGTTCGATTCTGATCACCCGCTCCACCGAGCATCAAGGCCGTGTTTCAAAAAAGGATCGTGAGCATTTCGCCACGAGTTTTGCCAGAGCGCAGTAAATCTGATTTTCGCCGGGGCGGCTGGCGTTTCGGAATCAAGAATGCTGGCTGTGAAAAAGAGCAGGCCAGTGGCGTGTGACAGATGAAGGGGGTGGCGAACATGAACGATTGCATGCGAGGATGACTGATCATTCTTCCACCGGTTCTGCGGGCTAGGCTGTCATACGCGCGAGCACGGCGTCGTCCACCGGTTTGCATGAGCGATAGCCTTCGCCGTGCTCAGGGAGTTCGGAGAGGAAGGCGGCGCGGGCTTCGGCGGTTTGGAAATCGAGACCGATGAGGGCGCGGCCGATGCGTTCGCCAGACTGGCGGTAGTTGAAGTAGCAGAGGCTGGCGCGATCGCGGATGAGGCGGGAGAGGAAGTCGTGAAGAGCACCGGAGCGCTCGTAGAAGTCGAGACGCAGGAAGACGGGATGAGCGAGGAGATCTCCACGCAGGGGAATGGCGCGGAAGGCGACATCCACAGCTCCAGTGAGGTCTTCCCACAGGTAGCCGCCGGACTCCAGTCGTGCTGGCAGTGCGGCTAGCTTTTCGGCATTTTCGGCAGTGACGGTGAATACCGGCCAAGCCTGATCGGAGCGATGCAGGCCGTATTGGAAATCGGCGATGTTGAGGCCTTCGAAGCAGGAATCCAGCAGCGCGAGCATGGCACCCGGGCGCTCGGGGATGCGCACGCGCAGGGCGCGTGAGGCGGTGTTGCTGGAGCCTTCGGACTGGGCGATGAGGCCGAGTTGGAGGAAGTCGATGTTGGCACCGGTGATGACGATGAGAACTTTTTTGCCGACGAGTGCCGCGCGATCTTTGAGCACTGCGGCGAGCCCCATGGCACCCGATGGCTCCGAGATGCAACGCAGTGTCTCCCACAGCACGCGGATGGCGGCGCTGACTTCGGCATTGGTGACGGTGGCTACTCGATCCAGAGACTGCTGGCAGATGCCGAAGGGGAGCGTGCCGGCTTTGCGGACGGCGGTGCCGTCGCAGAAGATGTCGAGGTCATGCAGTTCGACGGGCTTGCCTGCTGCGAGTGCGGCGTTCATGGAGGCCTGGCCCACGCCTTCAACGCCGACGGCTTCCATGTTGGGCCAGTAGGTTTTGAGCCAGCAGGAAACGGCCGAGGCCATTCCGCCGCCGCCGATTTGCAGGTAGGCGGCATCGAAGGGGCCGTGGCCAGAGAGCACGACCTCATCTGCGAGAGTCCCCTGCCCTGCCATGACTTTGAGGTCATCGTAGGCGTGCACGTAGGTGGCACCGCTGCTGCGTTCGTCTTCACGCGCGGAGGTGACGGCTTCGTCATAGCTGTCGCCAGCGAGCATGATGCGAACGAATTCGCCGCCGTGGTGCAGCACGGCGTTTTGTTTTACCTTGGGCGTGGAGCGCGGCATGTAGATGCGTGCGTGGATGCCGAGGGTTTTGGCGGCAAGAGCCACGCCCTGCGCGTGATTGCCAGCGGAAGCGGTGACGACGCCTTTGGCGCGCTGCTCGGGGGTGAGCTCGGTCATGGCGTTGCAGGCACCGCGCCACTTGTAGCATTTTACGGGGGATAGGTCTTCGCGCTTGACCCAGATCTCAGGGCCGGGCTCGGAGCCGGGCAGGATGAGACGCTCCATAGGCGTGGGCTGGCCGAAGCGATAGACACGCTCACGGGCTAACAAGATTTCCTGCCGCAAACGGCGATCCAGAGGCAAATTTTCGCGTTCCATTCGTGGCGGCATACATTCCCGCCTCGCATGCATCAGCAAGAGGTTTCGCCAATTCAATGGGCGGCCTTTTTCTTGTGGGCTGGATACTTCCATTCCAAGATCTGTCCGTACTGCTCCAGGCGTGGTTTGAGTTTTGAGTAGTCGACCTGCTGCACGGGAATTTTGTCATCGATGGCGATGCAGGCTGCGGTGGCGGCGCTCTGGCTGGTGCACATGAGCACGGGCTCCATGCGGATGCTGCTGAAGGCGGTATGGCTGGCGCTGAGGGCGAAGGTGACGAGTAGATTGTCGCACTCGCTCTGCTTTGGCACAATGGCTTCGTAGCTGATGCCATAGGGTGGTGCGCTATCGCGACCTCCGGCGGTTTTCCCTTCGCGCGTGACCACGCCGTCCTTCACGATGCGGCGGATCTCATGGGTGTCTGTGCCGTAGCTGCCGAGGCTGATGGGCTTGGGTGAGTTTTGGCGGCCGAAAGTGTGGTGCTCGGTGAGCACGAGGTCGCTGACCATGCGACAGGCTTCGCGGACGTAGATCTGGTGCGGCCAACCGCCGTTGTCGGTGAATTCGTCCTTGGGCAGACCGAAACGCTGCATGTCTTTGCGCACCTTCTCGGGGACGCGGGCATCGGTGGCGAGGAAATGAAGCAGGCCGCGATGATAGTCTTCGTGCTGCTTTGCGATCTTATCGCGCTGCGTGTAGGAGGCCTCCGGCCATGCGTGCGAGGCACCGGGCAGATTTCCGCCGAAGGTCGCGGTATTGAAATCCCATTTGTCATTCGGCAGTGCATCGTGCTTTGAGAACCAGCGGAGGTCCATGGCATCGCCATTGGCGAGGCAGGCTTCGATAAAGCGGACGATGATCTCGTAGCGCTTTGGGTCGTAATTGGACGGCGGCGTGATGGGGATCATGTTGGCCGGATTGGTGGTGAGGCAGAGACGGAAGCAGTAGGCCTGTACGCCGGTAGCGGGATCTCCTGGGGAGCCTGGTTCGCCGGCTTGAATGAGTGGCAGCAGGCCGCTTTTGGGATCGCCTTTTACCAGGTAGGGATCGAGGGGGAAATCGCGATCCCACACGCCCTGGCCGCCTTTGAGACGGCCGCTTTCTCCGGGCTGGGCATAGCTGGTGTGGGGCATGAATTTTTCCACGTAGTGGATGCCGTTGTAGGTTTCGCCGTACTTTGCATTGCCCTCGCGCATGAGCGTGTAGCTCACACCGGATTTCGCCATGAGGTCGCCTTCATAGGTGGCATCGATGAACACTTTGGCGCGAAAGATGGTGCCGTCTTCGGTGACGAATTCGGTGATGTGGGCGCGGTCTTTCTTGACTGATGCCAGTCGCGCTTTGAGGTGAACTTTCACACCGGCATCGCGCGCCATGTCGGTGAAGACCTGCTCTGCTTTGTGGGGCTCGATGGCATATGCACCTCCGGTGGCGGGACCGCCGGCTTTGCTTTCAAAGGCTTTGTCCCAGGCCAGCGTGACGCCTGCGGTGGCGGCAAGCTTGGTGAAGTATTCGCGGGCGATGCCGCCGACGGAGCGAGGATCTCCAATGTCCACGGCGCTGAGGCCGCCGCTGGTCATGCCGCCGAGATGACGACCGGGCTCGGCAATAACCACTGTCTTGCCCATGCGTGCGGCCTGCACTGCGGCTGCGACGCCCCCGCTGGTGCCGCCGTAGACGCAGAGATCAGACTCCACCACGGCGGCAGAGGCAAGAGATGAGGAGAGAGCACAGACGAGCAGGAACGACTTCATGGGTTGTATCATACCAGACGTGGCAATAATGCCCGCCTTGCTGGTCAAGATGGCTGACCAGCGGCGAGATCGACAAAGATCACCGAGGC
>NZ_JBIPNG010000499.1:0-4703 GCF_044373815.1 Prosthecobacter sp.
CCGGGTCGAGGCATTCGCCAGCGTCTGGCGGTCCATGTAATTGATCGTCGTGGCCAGCAGCAGGAGGCCGCAGAGGTACCATTTCCAGAGGGAGGAGCGGGGAGTGGGCATGTAGGTGAGTACGGAAGCAAAAGGGGATCACTGCATTTTTCTTCGCATGCAAAAATCAGACCAACAGGACTGAGTGAAATCGCGGCATCAATGTCCACGAGCCTCATTAGCAGACGGACACATTTGGGCCATGCGATTATCCTTCCCAGCTTTTTCCATCCCATGCGATCACGCGTTCCAGCATCTTCACGACTGTCTCGCTGAAGCATTGGAACAGCACCTCGCCTTTTTCGGCGGTGGCGGAGCGGGGATCGCCGACGTGGCCGGGCTCGCTGCGATCAGGCATGATCCAGCCGCGGGAGGCGGGTTCGAATGCGTTGCCGAAGGGGACATCAACTGTCTTGGTCAGATCGATTACAAGTTCGGGGCGGAGACGCAGCACCATGCTGGTCTCCCATTCGCAGGCGTGGCCCATGACGCGCTGCTGGATGGAAGGATCAATGGTCCAGGGCTCGGCACCGAGACTCCAGTAAGTGGCAAAGAGCAGCAGGAGATCGCTGCGATCACGATATTTCTGCCTTGTCTCAAACACGGCCTGTTTGCCGGGAATGTCGTTGCCGCCGTGACCATTGAGGAAAATGAGACGCTTGAAGCCATGGGCGATGAAGTTGTCCATCAGGCCGTTGAGCAGATCGAGATATAGCCGTGGCTCTGCGGACAAGGTGCCGGGGAAGTCCATGTGATGGTGCGAATTTCCGAGCCAGGTCAGCGGCGCAATCAACACACGCTCTCCCAGCGCCGCTTCGGTGCGGCGGACGAGTTCGTTTGTCAGCATGCTGTCCGTAAAGACCGGCATGTGCCGCCCGTGCTGTTCCAAAGCGGCGACGGGAAAGATGACGGGGGTGTTTTTGTCCAGGGCGGCCACAGCGGGCCAGGTGAGATCAGCTAAAAGCATCCAATTAGAACGCCATTAGCGATTCGTTTTTTGATGGACTTGCATCTTTGTTCCGCGCTGGAATCCTGCCTGATGAAATTATGGGCCCGTCTACTGCTTAGCGGGACGCTCATTCTGCTGGCAGCTTGCGGGACCTACGGTCGGAAAAATGGCGCCCTCCCCACGGTGGGATTTGTCAGTCAGGAAACCATCGCACACGCCTGCCGCCAGCACACCGTGCACCGCCAGGGCACAGCTGGATTTGAAATGCTGGAGGATGGTCGTGAGTCTTTCCTCGCGCGGCTGGCCATGGTGGAAGCCGCGCAGCACACGCTGGATGTGCAATATTACATCTGGAGAGACGATGTGGTCGGCACCACCTTTGCCGACCGTCTGCTGGCAGCCGCCGACCGAGGTGTGAAAGTGCGCCTGCTGCTGGACAACACCACCGATGCCCAGTTGGAGGTGCGCTCTGCGGCGCTGGCGGCGCATCCCAACATCCGCGTGGCCTTCTTCAATCCGATGACTGACCTGAAGGGCATCTTCGTCGGAAACCCCATTCCGGTGATCGGTGAGATCGACCGCATGCAAAGCCGGATGCATAACAAGGTCTTGATCGCGGACGGCACCCTCGTCATAGGTGGCGGGCGCAATCTGGGAGACACCTACTTTGGCATTGATCGCGGGCACAACATGCGGGATTTGGATTTCATCGCCGCAGGGCCGGTGGTGGAAGCGGCTGCCAGGTCTTTTCAACTCTTCTGGCGCTCGCCACTGACACGCATGGGCGATCAGACAAAAATCACCGATCGTGATCGTGAAAAACTGAGTGATTTGCGCAAACACATCGCACGGAAAAAACGCGCGCTTGCCACGAGGAGCGGCCGCCCCTTCCCCCTTTCGCTGAGCCGGGCGGAGTCATTGGACACCTTGCACAAGATCGTGAGCCGCATGATCTGGGCTGAATACGAATTCGTGGCAGACCCGCCGGAGCGCATGCTGCGCCAGGGACAAGTAGCCTCACCCATATGGCGCAAAATTGAAACTGCCGTTCGCAAGGCAAAGTCTGATGTGGTGATGCATGCCGCTTATTTCATTCCCCAGAAAGACACGCTGGAGCTGCTGAGAGCGGCCACCGCGCGCGGCGTGCACGTGCAGGTGCTGACCAATTCCCTGGCTTCCATCGACGGAGTGGCCGCGATGGCGGGGATCGCGAACCGCCGCGCTGGTGTGCTGGACAGCGGCGTCAGCTTCTTTGAACTCAATGCGCATGCGGCAGATCGTCAAGACTACATCCATACCCGCAGACTCACGCCACTGGGGATGCATACGAAAGGGTTCGTCGTGGATAACCGCCTGTCGTTCATCGGTTCATTTAACATGGACCCCCGCTCGAAATACATCAACACAGAGACGGGCGTGATCATTCATAGCGCGGCATTCGCCGCGCGCTTGAAGTCCTATTTACTGAAGGGTTTGGAGCCGGAGAACAGCTGGCGGATCACACGTGCGGCCAACGGCTCCTTCCTCTGGACAGGGCAGCTTCCCAACGGTCAGCGCGCGGTGCGACGCATCGAACCCGGCGCGTCGCTGATGCGCTGGGTTGAGTATTGCATCTACCGCTGCCTGCCCTGGGAAGATCTGCTCTGAGTGCCGCCTCAGCGGATTTCTTCGAGCTTGATCGTGTGCGTGACGGGTTTGATGAACTTGCGGACGTTGGCGTCCTGCTTGGCATGCTCATCGGCGAGCTTCTTTTTCAGCTTTGTCAGTGCCACGGCCACCTTGGGATCTTCCGCAGCTTCAGCGGCGATCACGCGCATGTGAGTGACGAGATTTTTGATCAGGATCGTTTCATAGCTCTCCTTCTGGGTGATGGCGTTGGTCAATGCGGCAAAATCATTATCGAACGGTGTCTTGGTGAACTCGGCGGCGAGATTGACGCCTGCTTCGAGCTGCTCGCGGCTGAATTCCTTGCTCTGAGTGCCCCAGGTGACCTTGGCCTTGGCGCTGCCGAGGTTCACCACCTTGAGAGTGAAGCGGTTGAGGTCCTGATTGAAGCTGGTGAAGGGCAGGATGCTGCGATTGCTGCCCGCCGAGGTCAGATCAGCATCGAACACAAACGGCCACTTCGTGCTTTCCAGCGTGACGCTGCCGAGTTGCAGGCCTTTGACCGTATGACCGGTGCTTGCGGTGTTGGGACCTTTCATATCGACCGTGACGCGGCCGATATCGCCCTCTAAGCCCAGGGCCTTCAAAAATGCCTGTGCCATCAAGAGCTGGCCCGCCGGTGCCGGATGGAAACCGTCGCCGCCGAAAGGACCGTATTCTTTGCCCAATGCCGCTTTCGACTTGGTGAGAGCACTGATCATCGTGTCATACACGTTGGCAAAGGGCTGCTTGTTTTCTTCGGCGAGCTTTTTGGCGATGTCGCGCAGGTGGGAGAGGTTGTCGTTGTAGTCCTGACCGGTGACGTTTTTCTTGAAGTAATCCGGGTCCACGCCGCCGGGGGAACCGATAGCCATGACCTTCACGCCGACCTTTTTCAATCCATCGACCACCAGACGCATGTTCTTCTCATACTCGGCGCCGATCTCGGGTGCGTAAGACCGATAGCTGGCGTCGTTCATGCCGTAGCAGGTCGTGGCGACATTCGGATTGAAGACAGCGAGATCGTTTTCGAGGCGCGCTGCGAATCCGCCAGCGCGTTCGCCGCTCCAGCCGAATTGGAACACCTTGATGTCGCTGCGGCCCGTGCAGGCGAGCAGGTAGGTCTCGATGTATTTGGAATAAATTTTCTGCTCGGTGATGCTGTCACCAATGACGGCGACACGGGCGTTTGGCGGCAGGAGGGACTCGGCACGCAGGCTGACGGCGGCGAGGAGGATGGAAAGAAGCGGGAGAATGCGCATGGTGGTTGAAATGAGAGAGGGACATACCTCCAAAAACGGGGGGTTCTGGCAAGGATTTGTTTATCCATCCCTAAACTCACATCTTGTGGCAAGACGACCGAGCCACTAATCTTCACGGCTGATGATTGATTCCAACCAGAGTTCAGATTCAGGCTTTGAAAAGCCTCTTCCGGCGTCATCAGCCAATATCCCTCCTGCTCTACCAGCATCGAGTCGTGCTGCCCTGGGTTGTCTGGCATTGCCAGCGTTGACGGGCGGGTGCTCAATTCTACTCTTGGCAGTCGCTTTTTTCTTTGCAGGCGCATCATGGCTCCTCACCCGGTTTGGCGGAGAGCCGTTTCACATCGGTATTCCAAGCCTCCATGGTGATTGGTTGTCATGGGCATGGTTTTTCGGGTGCCTGATCGCATGCAGAGCGATCCTTGCTGAGAAACGAAAACCCTGGGTTTATTGGCTCGTCAGTCTTTGCCTGGCGCTTACCGCCCTTGTAAGCCTCGGGAGTGCATGGTTCAAAATCTCCTGGCCTGGCGCCTCTGATGATCAAAGCTTGGTGATTGGGCAGTGGCTCGGTTTTGCCATAATCATCTCGTTACTTTGCTGGTTTGTGTTGGGGAAGCAGAGCCGCAGGTACTACCGCGTTTCCGTCGAACAAGCCTTGGATCGCTGAACCTGAAAGTGATCCTCGCAAAGTATTGTGAAGACCACCTTGATTCACCCCAGCATCGTTTCCGTCTGCGCGAGGACATCGCCAAAGGGAATGCGCTCCAGCAAACCGAAGCTGGGATGTCTGCCGAGACGCTCACGCGTGG
>NZ_JBIPNG010000106.1:0-15722 GCF_044373815.1 Prosthecobacter sp.
CGCAGCAGAAGAGCGAGAAATACGATACGGTGTGGCCCATCGTGGCACTCGGTGATTTCCAAGGTGGCCCGGGCCGATTCCATTCTCCCGAAGACCTTCGTTTGAATCACTTCACGGGCTGCGCGGGACAGACGATCTATCGTGGTGATCGCCTGCCGAAGGAACTGTATGGGAATGTGTTTCTGCCGGAGCCGGTAGGTCGCTTGATCCGCCGTTCCATCGTCGAAGTGAAGGATGGCATCACCACCGTGACCAATCCGTATGAGGCGGAGATGAATGAGTTCATCCGCAGCAGCGACCCGAACTTCCGTCCGCTGAACATGACGACCGGGCCGGATGGCTGCCTCTACATTGTGGATGCGTATCGTGGCATCATTCAAGAGGGCAACTGGGTGAAGCCGGGGAGCTTTCTGCGCGGAGCCATCGAGCCAACTGGCATGCAGCATGTGACTGGTCATGGGCGCGTTTGGCGTCTGGTGCACAAGGATTTCAAGCCCGGCCCGCAGCCGAAGATGATCGGCGAGACGGCCGAGCAGCTTGTCGCGCATCTCACGCATCCGAACGGTTTCTGGCGCGACACTGCGCAGCGCATGTTGGTGGTGAAGAACGACAAGTCCGTGGTGCCTGCGCTCATTGAGATGGCGGCGAAAAATGAGAACCATCTCGCCCGCCTGCACGCGCTGTGGACGCTTGAAGGACTCGATGCGATCACGCCGGACATCATTCACACCGCAATGAAGGATGCGCATCCGCAGCTGCGCGCCAATGCCATCCGCGTGGCGGAATCCCTGCTGAAGAAAGGCGACACGGCCCTGATCGTCGACATCAAAGCCCTGCGTGCTGACAAAGATCCGACGGTGGTCCTCCAGACGCTGTACACCAGCCGTCACTTCAACTGGCCGAACTGGAAGCTCGAAGCGCAGACGGTGCTGATGACATCGGCTAGCGTCGGCGTGAGGGAAATCGGTGCTCAGCTGCTGGTGGAGGCACCGAAGATCAGCGGCAGCTTCACCAAGGATGAGAAGAAGCAGCTGGAGCGTGGGCAGGAGATCTTCCGCTCGCTGTGCTTCGCCTGCCACGGTTTCGACGGCAACGGGATGCCGATCGCCGGCCGTGAAGGCGCGACGCTGGCGCCGCCGCTCGCTGGTTCCAAGACGGCAGTGCAAGGAGATGCCATCGTTCGCGTGATGATGAACGGCCTTGGCGGCCCCATCAATGGCAAGACCTATGAGGCGCAGATGGTGCCCATGGCCACAAACAACGACCAGTGGATCGCTGACGTGACGAGCTACATCCGCAAGGCCTTTGGCAACAATGGGAAGCTCGTCACCAAGCAGGAAGTGGCCAAGCTGCGCAAAGACCTCTCCAAGCGCACCACGCCGTGGAGCATCGAAGAGCTGCAGGCTCTCTCCCCGCAGCCGCTGAAAAATCGCGCTGCGTGGAAGCTCACGACCAGCCACAATGAAAAGGAAACTGCCAAGGCTGTCGATGGCGACATCGCCACGCGCTGGGACAGCCGCAAGCCGCAGACTCCCGACATGTGGTTCCAGATTGATCTCCCCGAAGCCACGGACATCTCCGGCCTCGTGCTCGACACGGGCAAATCGCACAACGATTATCCACGGCAGTATAAGATCGAACTGTCACTCAACGGCAGTGAATGGGAGAAGCCCGTTCTTCAGAGCAAAGGCGATGCTGGAGCGGTCGAATACGTCTTCCCAAAACCGGCCAAAGTGAAATTCATCCGCATTTCGCAGACTGGTGAAGCGAAGGGAACGTACTGGTCCATTCATGAGCTGGAAGTGCTGGGCGTGGTGAAGCAGCCTTGATGAGGCCATACCTTGCAAGCTGACTGGGAAGCAGGTGGGGCACATGACGCAGTGATTCGGCTTTTTCGAAGACCTGAGCATTCGTGAGAACCTGGATTTGTGGCGCGCATCAATGTCATCAAAGACCGGCAGACGGCGGTGAGCGCCAGCTGGCGGGCCAGTTGTCGGGCGGATTAAAGCAGCGCCTCGCACTCGCGGCATGAGTCACCGCTTGTCACATTGGGAGGACGAGCTCGGAGCTTGCTGACTTTGCGGAGTGCTGCGGGTTCGGAGACCCGCGCTCCAAGAACTCGCATGCGCACTCGTGCGGCACTGGCTTGCCATGCGCTGAGCACCTCTCGCGGAGCGAGAGGGCTACTTTCTATACCCGATAAAACTTGGTCGCATTGACTGACCACAGCTTGCGCTGATCTTCGAAGGGGCGTGATGCCACGATCTGGTCCAGGGCCTCGACCCAGCCGCGTACGCGGCTGCCGAGGAGGCAGACGGGCCAGTCGCCGCCGAAGAAGACGCGGTCGGGGCCGAAGGCATTGAGGCAGTGATTCACCACAGGCGCGAGGTCTTCGGCGCGCCATTCGCCGGGCGGGACGAAGGCGACGATGCCGCTGATCTTGCACATCACTCCTGGCTGCGCGGCGACGGCATCGATGCCGCGTTTCCAGCCGTCGGCGGTACAACTGCGTTTCAAGCCGGGACCGAGTTTGGGATTGAAGGCCTTCGGATCGCCGTTGCCGCAGTGGTCGAGGACGAAATGAGTCTCCGGGCACTGCTGGATGAGCTTCACGGCATCGTGCAGTTCCGTGGGGCGCATGGTGAGTTCGAAGTTGAGGCCGTGTTTGCCGAGTGTCTGCACGCCGCGCACGAAATCGGGGCGCAGGCAATAGCCAGCGGGCGTGGAGGGGCCGTGCAGCACCTGGCGCAGGCCTTTGACGATGCCGTTGCCGGCGTAGCGCTGCACATAGCTTTCGAAATCTGCTGAGGCGGGACGCCCGCCAATCGTGGCGGCGATGGTCGGGGTGTTACGGGCGCGGCATTGGGCCACGATGGCATCGGCTTCTTTGACGTGATCTTTCGGAGCGACATCCACTTCCATGTAGATGGCCTTCACGTTGAGGCCGTGAGTGGCCTCCACATATTCGGGGGTGAGGAAATCATGCTGCAGCACTTCAGGCGCTGTTTTGACCCAGGGTGGGTTCACGAAATCTCCGCCCCAGAGGTGCTGATGCGTGTCGATGATCAGCTTGTCCGCCCGCTTGGTCGTCGTGGTGCAGGAGGAAGCGGTGAGGGCCGCGGCGGAGGTGGTGTGGAGGAACTGACGGCGGTTCATGGTGGAGGATGGAGAGATAGGTAACGTGATACCAGACGCCTCCTTGTCATGATCAACACGTCTTTGAGCTATGGATGTTTGGCGCTAGAAGGTGCGATCAGCATGACTCGCGAGCCCGAAAGGGCGGCTCTTTCGTTGAGTGTACGATAGAGACGTTTTGCCTTGGAGGGACCGTTGAACATGGTGCCTTTGTGCTGAATCTCGAATCCAAATGCCGAAAAGCGTGGAACCGCGATGGCGGTGGCAGTGTAGGTCTGGGTGTCAGTTATTGAGCGGTCGTAACCGGAGGCCACTAGTGTGCTACCTGGAAGCATGCGATCATTCGCAATGTTTGAGCGTATAACCGAGTCCACCAGCACTGCAGCCTGATCTTCTGAAAGCTGGTAAGCATAGCCTTCTTTGATCGTGGAATGAGTGCCCGAACAGGCGCTGAGCAATGCGGCAAGCAGAAGTGGGAGGAGAGATTTCATTGTGGTTGTGAACGCATTGGGTGGATGATTGATCGCAGCAATTCGCTGCAAGAACGACAGAACAAAACTGGCGCGCCCTTGGGAGGCACGCCAGAGAATTAAAGTCGTTATAGAGCGAAGGAAGAATCAATCACACGTGGATCGGATGCCCCTTGGCGACTTCCGTCGCCTCCTTGACCATCTCGGACAGGGTCGGATGGGCGTGGATGGTGGCTTCGATTTCGTCCCAGGTGGCTTCGAGGTTCATGGCGAGGCCGATCTCGGCGATCATCTCGGTGCTTTCGCTGCCGATGATGTGCGCGCCGATGATCTCACCGTGCGGTTCGCCGTAGAGGATCTTGACGAAGCCTTCGGGCTCGGCGGCGGCGAGAGCCTTGCCGCTGGCCACGTAGGGGAACTTGCCGACCTTGAACTTGAGGCCCTTTTCCTTGGCCGCACGCTCGGTGAGGCCGATGCTGGCGACCTGCGGATGGCAGTAGGTGCAGCCAGGGAAGACGCCGACTTTCTTGGGCTTGTGCTTGGTGAAGAGACCTTCAATACACTGCACAGCCTCATAGCTGGCCACGTGGGCGAGCCAGGGCGGCCCGATGATATCGCCAGCACCATAGACGCCTTTGACGGAGGTTTGATAGCGGTCGTCGGTCTGAATCCAGCCGCGGTCGGTGAGCTTGATCTCGACTCCGCCGGGCAGCACGGGGACCACGCCGATGGCGACGAGGCAGACGTCCGCCTCAAGCGTTTCGTTGGCAGCACCTTCGACGGTGATCTTCACGCCATTTCCGTCTTCGGAAGTGCCGGTGACCTTGGTGTTGGTGAGGATGCGGATGCCGGACTTGGTCAGGCTCTTTTCCAGTGTCTTGCTGACTTCGGTGTCTTCGACTGGGAGGATGTCTGGAAGCATTTCAACGACGGTCACCTTGGTGCCGTAGGCGTTGAAGAAGTAGGCGAACTCAATGCCGATGGCACCTGCACCGATGACGATGATGCTCTTGGGCTGCTTGTCGAGGGTCATGGCCTCCTTGCTGCCGATGACGGTCTTGCCATTGAAGGGGAAGCCGGGCATCGGGCGGGTTTTCGCGCCGGTGGCGATGAGGATGTTGGCCGCATCGTGGGTGGCCTTGGTGCCGTCAGCGGCGGTCACTTCAACCTTGCCTGCGGCGGGGATGCTGGCGGTGCCTTTGAGGTAGTCGACCTTGTTCTTCTTGAAGAGGAACTCGATGCCCTTGTTGAGCTTGTCGCTGACGCCACGGCTGCGGCCGATGACCTTGGACCAGTCATACTCGACGCTGCCGATCTTGAGGCCGAACTCCTCGGCGCGGTGGGTGATGGTGTGGTACAGCTCGGCGTTCTTCAGCAGGGCCTTGGTGGGAATGCAGCCCCAGTTCAGGCAGGTGCCCCCGGCGCGGTCGTTTTCGACGCAGGCCACTTTTTTGCCGAGTTGCGCTGCGCGGATGGCTCCGACGTAGCCCGCAGGCCCGCCGCCGATAACGATGAGGTCGTAGTTCATGAAAAGTGTGTGATTGGGGGTAAGACGCCCGAGAGAAGCGCAGCCCGGCCCCGTATTCAACAGCAGATTCCCCCCCGGATCGCAGTTTGACCTGCCGGGCGGGTGAACGTAAACTCCGGCACGCGCATGTTCTCCCTCTGCACTCTCATGGCTCGCAGAGCCGCTACGGTCTTCGTAGCGTCCGGATTCATTGCCTCCACGGCCCTCGCGGCGGGTGGAGCGGATAAAAATCCTGCGCCGAAGACTGACATCTCTGAACTCCTGAAGATCCAGAGTGACGTGCAGAAGCTGCTACCCCGGGTGCGCCAGGCGCTGGTGGCCATCCAAAGCGGTGACGGCACGGCCAGCGGGGTCATCATTTCCGCCGACGGGCTGATGCTGACGGCCGCCCACGTTCCCAACGGCCCGGGCAAGGACATGAAGGTCATTTTGGAAGACGGCACCGTCACCACGGCCAAATCGCTGGGGCTGGACAAAACGACCGACGCCGCACTGGCCCAGCTGAAAGACCGGGGCAAGCCCTGGCCTTTCGTGAATCTGAGCCGTGAAGTGGCCAAGGCGCTGCCCGGTGAGTGGTGCTTCGCAATGGGGCACCCCGGGGGCTTTGACAAGGCACGCGGCCCCGTGCTGCGTGTGGGCAGGATCATCAAGCAAACCGCCAACAGCCTGCACAGCGACTGCGTGCTGATGGGCGGCGACTCGGGCGGCCCGCTTTTCAACTTCAATGGCGAGGTCATCGGCATCCACAGCCAGATCTGGGAGGGGCGGGACCAAAACGTTCACGTTTCCATGGCGCCCTTTCTCCGGTCCTGGGAGGCGATGCAGAAATCGCAGGTCATCAAGACCTGGGGCACGGGTGCCGGTGGCTACCTCGGGGTGGCGACGGTGATGAACGACAGTCTGGATCTCGAAGTGGCCGATGTGATCGAAGCCTCTCCCGCACTGAAGGCTGGGATTCGCGCCGGAGATGTCATCCTGAGCGTCAATGATGAGGCCATGACCGACCAGCAGCAGTTCAGCGCCACCGTGCGCGCCCGGGCCGCAGGCGACACCCTCAAGCTCAGACTGCGCACCCACGACAAGGAACGCGATGTTTCCGTCCAACTGGCACAAAAGCCGCAGGAAGAAGGACAGTAAGACAATGACGAAGGACGAATTTAAAATGACGAAGGACAGCCCCGCCGCATTCCGTGCGCGGGCTGCTTGGTCATTTGGGCTTCGTCATTCCGCTTTTCTTCTACTCCTCAGTCCCCTTCTCATCCATGCGGACCCGCCGCGCCTGCCTCTGCCGCAGGAGGACCGAACCAATGGGAAGCACACGCTCGCGGCTGTTGAAAGGCTCAAGCCGCTCACCATCGCCTGTGCCGCGCGCATCGAGAGCCCGCTGGGACGCGCCATCTGCACCGCCACCATTGTGGGCGAAGACGGCTATGTGTTATTCAAGGCCAGCGAGGTGCCGGAGCTGCATAAAACACGCATCAAGTTCAGCGACGGGCGCACCGCAGATCTGCGCGAGGTGCACCGTGAGACGCGGCTGGACCTGTTGCTGGCCCAGGCGGTGGGCATTACCGGACTGCGCGCGGTTTCATTTGGTGGCGCACACTCACTCGGTCTCGGCCAGTGGCTGTGCAGTGTGGCGGATGCAGGCAAGGAAACGCGTATCGGCATTGTCAGCGCCAAATTCCGCCGTATTCCGGGCGAGGGTGCCGCCATGGGCATCCGCATGGATGCCAAAGCGTCCAAAGATGGCAAAGGGGTGCGAATCGTCGGCATCGCCAGTGAAAGCCCCGCCGAGGCCGCCGGTTTGCAGGAAGACGACGTCCTCATCACCATTGCAGGTGAAAAGGTGGGGGCTCTGGACCGTGTTTATGACATCGTGAAAAAGCGCCAGCCCGGTGAGATCATTGACATCCACTACCTGCGCAAAGACAAGGAGGAGAGCTGCCGCGTCCGCCTGGCCAGCCGCTCCAAGGTGCTGAACAACTGGGAGGGCGAAGACTTCGCCAATGGCGGTATCTCCCTGCGCAACGACAACTTCCCCGAAGTCCTCCAGCACGACATCCCCCTCCTCCCCGCCGACATGGGCGGTCCCGTGGCCACACTCGAAGGCAAGGTCGTCGGCATCAACATCGCCCGTGTGGACCGCGTCACGACCTTTGCCCTGCCGGTTGAAGCCTTCTGGACTGAAACCCAGCTGTGGATCAAGGCGGACCGCCATCCGCCGAAAGCGGTACTGGCGCAATAAAGGGGCTTAATCCGCCCAGTTCTCAAAGCGCAGCCCCGGCACTTGCGCAAAGTCCACGGTGTTCCGCGTCAGCAGCAAGGCATCATGCGCCAAGGTGATGCAGGCGATTTTTAAATCATGCGTCCCAATGCGCACGCCATCACGGCGAAGCTTCAAAAATAAATCGGATGACTCCACATCCCAAGCCAGCACCGTCCATTTGGCAAACACTTCGACACTGGTATGCATGCGCCTATAAACTTCGATCTGCCCGTGCGGATTGATGGATCTGCGGTTCAACTCTGCCAACCATCCGCGCATGGATTCCTCAATGGTCACCACTGTCAGAGACGCGTCGTCACCGGAAGCATCGACTCGCGCGCGCAAACGTTCACCTGATTCGGAGGCGCTCAGAAACTGCCGGAGCATGTTGCCATCAAGCACCAGCATGGGTCTTTGGCGCGGTCTGTTCCTTCTCCCAAGTCTGCGTTTTCGCCCATGCCTCACCTGCATCCATCGCTGACTCAAAAATTGGATCTTTGGCGAAGGCTCCAAAGGTACTCATCCATTCGCGCTTCGAGTGAATGGTTAAACCTTCGGCATTTTCTCCAGAGGCACTGGCGGTTTGTGTCGATGTCACGGACATGCCTTGAGGGTATGCGCATATTTCCAAAAGTTCAAGACCCGCCTTTCTTCGCGTCTGTTCAGAGGCTCAAGCTTCCAGCGAGCGTACTGAAGTCCTGATAGGGCACGTTCACGGCCTCGACTTTCGGAGAATGTCGGCCACAATCGCCTCCTGCTGCAAGCAGGAAGCTTGCCCTACTCCTATGCGCTACCAACCTCTGCCCGCCGAATTGTTCGTTTCCAATCGCCAGCATCTTTATGCCAAGCTGCCGCCGCAGTCCGTCGTGATCGTTCATGCCAATGATGTGCTGCCGACGAATGCGGACGGTTCACTCAGTTTCGTGCAGAACAGCGATCTTTTTTACCTGAGCGGCGTGGATCAGGAGGAGACGATTTTGGTGCTTTATCCCGATGCGGCGGATCCGAAGCAGCGGGAGATGCTGTTTGTGCGCGAGACGAACGAGCACATCGCCGTGTGGGAGGGCGAGAAGCTCAGCAAGGAGCAGGCGAAGGAGCGCAGCGGCGTTTCACGCGTGCACTGGCTGGAGGATTTTGAGGTGCTGTTCCGCGCCGTCATGTGCCAGGCGGACCATGTTTTCCTCAACTCGAACGAGCACCCCCGTGCCACCATCCCCACGGAAACGCGAGAGATGCGCTTCACGCAGCGCTGCCAGCGTGAGTATCCGCTGCATGACTACCGCCGGCTCGCGCAGCTGATGCATGAGCTGCGTGTCATCAAGAGCCCGCATGAAATCACGGCGCTGAACGAAGCGATTCGCATCACGGGCGAGGGCTTTGACCGGTTGCTTAAGTTTGTGAAGCCGGGCGTGCAGGAGTTCGAGATTGAGGCCGAGCTGTCCCATGAGTTCATCCGCCAGCGTGCGCGCGGCTTTGCCTACACGCCGATCATCGCCAGCGGCGCGAACGCCTGCGTGCTGCATTACATCACCAACCACTGCCAGTGTCAGGACGGTGAGCTGCTGCTGCTGGATGTGGCGGCGAACTACGGCAACTACAACGCGGACCTCACGCGCACGATTCCTGTGAACGGCAAGTTCACGCCGCGCCAGCGCCAGGTCTATGACGCCGTGCTGCGCGTCTTCAAAAAGTGCTGCCAGATGCTGCGCCCCGGCGTCATCATCCGCGAGTATCAGGAGGAGGTGGGCAAGCTGATGGAAAAGGAGCTGCTCGGCCTCGGTTTGATCACGGAGGAGGACATCGCGAAGCAGGATCCCGACAAACCGGCGTATAAGAAATATTTCCCGCACGGCACCTCGCATCCGCTGGGCATCGACGTGCATGACGTGGGCCACATGTGGAAGCCCGTGCAGCCCGGCATGGTCTTCACCGTGGAGCCCGGCATCTACATCCGGGAGGAAAAACTTGGTGTCCGTCTGGAGAACAACATCTTCATCGGTGAACACGAAAACATTGATCTCATGGCGCATATTCCGATCGAGGCGGATGAGATTGAAGCGCTGATGAAACGCTGACATGTCGCTGCCGCGCTTCCATCTTTCCGCCTCTGACTGGACCACGCCACACCTCACGCTGACCGGCGATGAAGCGCAGCATTGTGGCCGCGTGATGCGCAAGCAGCCGGGGGACACCATCGAGGTCTTTGATGGCGCAGGCCGGGTGGCCGTTTGCGAGATCACGCAGGTGACCAAATCGACCGTGCAGGCCAAAATCACCGCTGAAACGCGAGTTGAACCGTTTCAGACATCGATTCATCTGCTGCCTGCGCTGATCAAAGCGGAGCCCTTTGAGTGGCTGCTGGAAAAGGCGGTGGAACTGGGCGCCGCGAGCATCCAGCCCGTCATCACGGAGCGGACCGTGATCCATCTCGATGCGGCACAGACGGAGAAGAAGCTGGCCAAATGGAGGCGGCATATGATTGAAAGCGCGAAGCAATGCCACACGCCGTTTGTGCCTGAGCTTCACGCGCCCATCACCCTCGCCGCAGGTGTGAAGTTTGAAGCTGCACTGAAGCTTATCCCAGCACTCAGCGAGCACTCCCGTACGCTTAAAGAAGCATTGCCTGCATCCAGACCGGACAGCGTGGCCATCTTGATCGGGCCCGAGGGTGACTTCACGGCTGAAGAAGAAGCGCAGGCTTTTGCGGCGGGCTTTGTACCGGTCACGCTGGGGCCGCTGGTCCTGCGTGCCGAGACTGCCAGCATCGCCACGCTGGCGATCTTGGGGCATGAGCTGCGTTGAACACGAACAACCGCATGCCAGCGCAGGGGCGTTTAATGAGTACCGCCATGACAACCAAACTCATCACCCAAGCCTTATGTCTCATCTGCTTCTTTTGGAGTGCCTCCACCGCGCTGACGGCAGCAGAGGCAACCGAGAAGACGAAGATCGAGGCGCTGATCTCGCACATTCAGGGACTGGAAAACGCCACCTTCATCCGGAACGGAAGCGACTACGGCGGGGCGAATGCGGCCAAGTTTCTCCGGGCCAAATGGGAGCGGAATGACAAGGAGGTGAAGACCGCAGCCGATTTCATTGCGATGGTGGCCTCCACTTCAGGCACTTCCGGGAAGCCGTATGTGATTCGCTTCAAGGATGGGAAAGAAACGCCGTGTGGCGAATACCTGACGGCGCAGCTCAAGAAGCTGTGAAGCTTATTTCACCGAATGAGACTTGAGCCTCTCAAAGAAAGTCCACCCCGCATGACCGCCAGAATTGTTATCACCATCATCGCGGCTTTCACTCTCAGCAGCTGCTTTGTTCCTGTTCCGCACATGAGACTGCACCTCTATGGAGTTAGGGGGCGCGTTGTGGATGCCGACAGCCATCTGCCGGTCGCCAACGTCACCATTTCCTCACCACCTGACAAACGCGTGGCAACTAGTTCTGCCGACGGTTATTTCTCCCTAAAACCTGTTTACGGATGGCATGGTGCATACCTCTTCAGTCCGATTTCGCAGTCCTTATTTCCGCCTTTGGACGTCTCGCCTCGCCACCGCAAGATGGACGTCTCCGCCCCGGGCTATCAAAGCAAGCACATGTCGTTTTTTGGCCCCTCAACCAAGTTGCATCGGTCCTCGAGATCTTTTTTGGACGGACAAACCATTGAGCTGCACAAAAACTAAGGGGCAACTTTCAGATCAGAAGCATCACTTCAAATCCGCCGGCGTGTTCGCATTGTGGAAAAAGGGCATCTGCTCATCTCCCAGCGCATGCGTGACGGCCAGCTCTGAATGGACGGCGGTCTCGATGACGTGCTGGAGCTTGAAGTCTTTCTTTGAAAGCGCCTCCCGCATAAGCGGCAGCATGGAGGGAACGTAGAGACCGGCGAGGGTTTCATCGCCGTGCGGACCGCGAAAGAACCAGCCCTTCTCCGGGCTCTCGTGCTGGTGCAATTGTTCGCGCAGAAAGGCGGCGGTCATCCAGGGCATGTCCACGGCGAGGACGAGCAGCGGCATCTGCACCTGCTCCAAACATCGTGTGATGGCACCCAGCGGACCGTCATCCGCGCCCTCGGGATCATGCACGACTTCCACTTCTTCGCTGGGGCTGACAAACAAAGGTTGTTCGCGCCGGCAGGAGAGGAGCACGCGAGCGGCACCGATCGACTGCAGCTTGTGCAATTGTGCCTGCCACAAATCCTGCCCATGCCAATGGAGCAGGGCTTTGTCCTGTTTCATCCGGGTGGAGCGACCACCGGCGAGCAATGCGGCGGCGAAGGGAGAGTTCATGATTTGCGGAGGATGCCGTCGCTCAGAATTTTCGCCCTCAGGCCCCCGTGGCCTTTGAGAGCTGCTTCGGCTCCTTCAGCAAAGGCCTGGTTCATCCAGTGGCAGGGTGCTGCCTCCTGCGTACCGAGAAAACGCACGCCCTGCACTTCAAACTCGGTGCCGATGAGAGTGTTGAGGTCGATGCCCTTGGTGATGAGGTTGCGGCGAAAGACGGAGGGGGGCACACCCATGGCGCTGAACTGCTCGCAGAGACGCTCGTATTGCTCGTGTTCAAAGAAGGTGACCTGCCCTTTGAAGTCCTCCTTCCAGCCGAAATAGCGATCACCACGCAGGCCTTTTCCAGCCACGCATTCAGCCTCCGGCACTTCGATCATGGGCGTGGTGCCGGGTGGCAGGCCGTGATGACCGACGTAGATGTGCTCCGGAGAAAGGAAGATGTGCAGGATTTGCATGCGGGGCTTGAATGTTGGCTCCAAGGTGTGCCCAATCCATACGTCTATGACCGCAACTGAGCAACCCATCCGCATCGGCATCATCGGCGCCGGTGGCATCGTCAAATCCCGCCACATGCCCGGCCTGCGGGCGATCCCGAATGTCCAGATCACCCAGGTGACGAACCGCTCGCTGGAAAGTGCCGAGGCTTTCTGCCGTGAGTTTGCGCCAGAAGCCAAGGCAGTGGAGCGCTGGGAGGAAGTGGCGTCTAGCGATGAGGTGGATGTGGTCTGGATCGGCACGCACCCGTACATGCATGCTGAGATGACCTGCTACGCGCTGCAGCACGGGAAGCATGTCTTCACGCAGGCACGCATGGCGGCATCTCTGCCGGAGGCGGGCCAGATGTGGGAGGCGTCCATGCGTTATCCGGAACTCGTCACCGCGATCTGCCCGGCACCGCAGGGCATGCATGGTGGAGAGCTGGTGAAGAAGCTGCTCGCGGAAGGTGCCATCGGCACGCCGCATCAGGTGCTGCTGCACAGTTTCAATGATGCCTGGCTGGATGCGGCAAAGCCCGCACACTGGCGGCAGCAGTCCGACTTGAGCGGCATTCAAATCCTCACGCTCGGCATTTACACCGAGGTGCTGCAGCAGTGGCTCGGCCACATCGTGGAAGTGGAGGCACGCGGCAATGTGGTGATCCCGGAACGTGCGGGCGTGGAGGTGGATATTCCGGATTTCGTCAACGTGATGGCCAAATTCCGCAGCGGCATCGAGGCCACGATGCTCTTCAGCGGCGTGGCCGCGCATGCGCCGACGGACAAGCTGTGGATCTTCGGCTCCGAAGGCACGCTGAGCTATGACTTCGCCACGGATGATCTTCAGGTGGGCAAACGCGGCGGCAAGCTGGAGTCAGTGCCGGTTCCCACCGAGCTGCAGCGAAGCTGGACGGTGGAGCGTGATTTCATCGCGGCGGTGCGTGATCCGAAAGCTCCGCGACCGAGGCCGGATTTCGGCGAAGGCATGAACTACATGCGTGTGGTGCATGGCGTCTGGCAGGCCATGGATGCCCAGGCGGCGGTGCGCGTGGTGTAACCTCACGCCATGCGGCGGCGGCCCACGGCGAGAGCGCCGTTCACGACGTGCAGCAGGCCTTCGACTTGGTAGGGCTTTGGCAGCGCAGCGGCAAAGCCGTAGGCGGCGCAGTCTTTCATCACAGCGTCATCCCGATAGCCGGAGGAGACGATGGCGAGGATTTGTGGATCAAGGCGACGGAGATACAGCATGGTTTCCCGGCCGCACATGCCGTCGGGAATGGTGAGATCGAGAATGGCGAGGTCGTAGGGACGGCCCTGCTGCATCGCTTCCTGATACTGGCGCAGAGTCTCCTTGCCATCTCCGGTTTCAACGACTTCAAAAGACGCCTTTTCCAAGGCACGGCGCATCAGATCGCGCACCATGAGATCGTCTTCGAGCAGCAGGATGCGTCCGGCGGAAGGTTTGGCGACCGGCAGAGGTCGGCTGGGAGTATGAGCCGCAGGCACCGATGCCGCCTCGATCACCCGGCGCATGTCGCCCATGGACTGATAGCGGTGCTCACGATCCGTCATCAAGGCACGGATGATGACCGCATCAAAGCGGGCATCCAGACCGTGCAGCAAGGTGGATGGTGGCTGCCAGGAACCACGTGGCAGTGCCCCCGTGAGCATCTGATACATCAGCACGCCGAAGGCATAGATGTCAGCGCGATGATCGACGTCCCGGTGCGCGTTGAACTGCTCCGGTGCGGCGTATTCCGGCGTGCCCATGACCATGTGCGTTTCGGTGACCATGGACGGCGCGCGCATGACGTCCTTGGCGAGCCCGAAGTCGGTGATCTTCACCTCGCCCTGGCGGGTAAGCATGATGTTCGCGGGCTTGATGTCACGATGGACGATGCCTTTGGAGTGCGCGTATTCGAGTCCGGCGCAGATTTGTGGCAGCAGCTGCAGCGCGAGTTCGCGCGTCATGCGGCCGGTGCGCATGATTTCACCGAGATCGGTGCCATCGACGAACTCCATGACGAAGAACAGGAAGTCGGTGCCGATATGACCATAGTCGTAGATGGCGACGATGTTCGGGTGGTTCAGCGTGGCCATGGCCCGCGCCTCACGGCGAAAGCGATCTTCAAAAGCGAAGTCATACCCGTCGCTCACGCGCAGCACCTTGATGGCCACGGGCCGGCCGAGGCTGAGCTGCGTGCCACGATACACCGTACCCATGCCGCCGATGCCCACCTGTGCCTGCACGGAATAACGCCCGAAGGGCATCATGGCGGACAGTTCCTGCGACGAAGGCGGCGCGGAACGAGTCACAAGGGGAGCGGCGGTGCTGCTGGTAAGTCGCATCAGTCAGGTACTGTGACACACCTGACAACGGGAGCAACAACCATCAAGCTTAGAGTATATTTAGCCCTTCCTACTCAAGCTGCGGCAGGCTTGCTGGCAGCTGCCAGCTTACGGGTGTAAATGAAGGCTCCGATGGCCAGTGCCAGCATCGCGATGCCAAGCAACGGGCGGACAAAGATCCAGGCGATGGCGATCACCAGGAAGGAGATGGCACCCGCCAGGGCAAAGGAGATCAGGCCCGTGCCCATGCCGATAATGTTGCCGATGAAGGGAATCACACTGCCCAGCACGCTGAGCGGTTTCATGATGGCCATGAAGCCGAAGGCCATGAAGAGGAAGCCGAAAAAGCGCACCAGCCAGGTGATCATGGAATTCGCGGAGGCCGCGTTTTTAAACATGGTTTCGGCACTGACCGTACCTTCTTCGATGAAGTCGATCGCATCGCCGGCCTTGGTCTGGTAGGGCTCAAAAGTCTCATCGATCTGCGCGGCCAGGATGCTGAAGGTGCCGGGCTTCACGATTTCAAAAGACACGCGCACGTCGCCAACCTTGGGCTCTTTGGGGTTTGGGCCGATGTAGAAGGCTCCGTCCTGGATTTTCGTGCCCTCTTTGAGATCGGCGGGCAGCGTGGCCAGATCCGCATCCGTGACCGCACGTTTGATCGGGCTGCCCATTTGCTTCACAAAGTCTTCCGGCACGTCAAACGCTCCCAGAGTGACCTTCTCGGCGCTGATGTTGGCATTTCCGGAGATCAAGTCGCCTTCGTTGGTGTGGCCTTCGGGCTTTTTGAACTCCGAAGACTTCACCGGCTCATCCACCCATTTCTTGTCGTAGGTGTAGGTGGTCGTGGTTTCTTCACTGCCACCGACTTTTTCCTTCTTCTCGGTCTTCTTGTTCTCCACCCACTGATAAATCTCTTCGGTGCGCACCAGCCGCAGTGCCGGCACGCTGACGCCGTAATCGGTGTCCACCACCAGCGCGTCTGTTTTGGCCTCACCGGTCACATGCACCAGCTTTTTATCATTGGCAGGATCCACTTTGTCCGCAGCCACATGCACCACGGCGGCGGCACCTTCCTTCAGGCTGTTTGCCGTGGTGACGGCACGTCCTTCGTTCCACCAGAGCAGAACGATCGTCACGGGAATGACAATGATGCCAAACAGAATGCCTTTGATCGATTCGCCAATCCGGCTGAACCAGCCTTGTGAT
>NZ_JBIPNG010000107.1:0-15700 GCF_044373815.1 Prosthecobacter sp.
GCCGCCGCCTATGATCCCGTCAAAGCCAAGGCGAACTACGAAGCTCAGTTGGAAAAATGGAAGGCCACAATGGCAGCGGCGAAAGGAAAGTCCGCCGAAGAACGCAAGCGACTTCCCAAGAAGCCCTCCGAGCCCAAGCCGCCTCTGGAGACGGAAGGAAAACCTGGGGTGCTGTTCAATGCGATGATCCATCCCTTCGCCGGATATTCCCTCCGAGGTGCCATCTGGTATCAGGGCGAAGGCAATGCCAAAGCCGGAGCTGTGCCCTATGATCAAACGCTGCCGCTCATGATCCGCGACTGGCGCAAGCGCTGGGGTGATGACTTCTCATTCTACTTCGTACAGCTCGCAAATTTCCACGTTCCCTCAACCGCGCCCGGAACGCCGGACCCATGGGCGCTGCTGCAGGATCGCATGCGCCACATCTTGGAAAGCACGCCCAAGACCGGCATGGCCGTCATCAATGATGTGGGTGAGGCAAACGACATTCATCCGAAGGATAAAATGACACCGGGGTACCGGCTTGCACGCTGGGCGCTGGCAAAAGACTACGGGCGCGATCTGGTGTACAGCAGTCCGCTTTTCAAATCGAGTGAAGTCAAAGATGGAGCTGTCCGTGTGACCTTTGATCATGCTGGCAAAGGATTGAAGGCACGTGATGGCGGGACTTTAAAGCGTTTTGAAATCGCTGGAGCAGATCGTGTCTGGCATTGGGCGGATGCGAAAATCGACGGCACTGACAGTGTCATCGTGAGCAGTGCCGAAGTGAGGCAGCCGGCGGCCGTTCGCTATGCCTGGGCTGCGAATCCTGAAGGTGCCAATCTCGTCAACAGCGATAACCTCCCAGCCTCCGTTTTCCGCACCGACGACTGGAGCGACGTCGAAGCTGCTCCTCCGCCCACTCAGGAGAGCAAGGCGGCAGATGATCGCCGTGTGCTGGCCGCCGAAATCAAGACGCTGAACGCCAAGCTCCAGGGCATGGACCGGAAAAGTGAGGAGGCGCTGTCACTGCGCAAAAAAGTTCAGGAACTGCTCACGAAATTCAAAGCCACGGCTCCGAAAAAATAACAGCGCGGCTCATTTCGCCCACCAGGTCGAGAGACAAGCCTTGGGTGTGTCAGGCTTGATCAACGTGTCCTCGGAGTAATGCGAGGTGTCGTTGAAGAGCATCAAACGAGCGCGCACTGGATCTTTGAAGTCCACGACATTTAGGGCCGCAGGGTTTTGATCCAGATTGTCCCGATAGCGCCGCGGATCGAATCCGAGCAGGGAGCTGAGAAGCAGGCGGATCGTTGCCTTGTGCGAAACGACGATCAATGATTCGCCTTCGTGCTGCCTGACCATCTCCATCAGGGCCGGCAGAGCGCGTGCGGTCACCGCGAGGCCGCTTTCTCCGCCTTCGGGTGCAAAGGTGAAGGGATCTTCATCCCACGCAGAGGCTTCGGCAGGAAACTGCTGCTCCACCTCGGCACGCGTCAGTTGTTCCCAGTGGCCATGCGAGATCTCACGCAGGCCGTCACGTGGATGCACCTCCAGCTGATGCGGTTCCGCCAGAATGCGCGCAGTTTCCATCGTGCGGTCAAGCGGTGAGGCATAAACCGCCGCCACCGGCAGGCCTTTCAGACGCTGGGCCAGGCGGCTCGCCTGCGCACGGCCTTCATCGGACAGCGGCACATTGGTGGCGCCGGCAAAGCGGTCCTCGGCAGTCAGAATGGTTGCGCCGTGACGAATCAGGTAAATGCGGGTGAGAGCCATGAGGCCTCCTTATAGCACAGACCATCCGCGTCTTTCGAGCGGATTTGCATGACGGGCAAACATCAGCGATTTTCATCGCCGCCCGTGATTAAAATCCACAGGCTTGCTGACGGTCGTCGCTCCTCGATTGTGCTCGATCATTGCATTTTTGCAGCTGGGATCCACGACAATGGTCGCAGCCTTGTTTTGGAAAGTGTTGCCAGAGAACTGCAGGTCGTGGCCGTTGGGAGCGAAGGTGACGGCCTCGTCGGGTGCGGAGTCGCCAAGGATAAAGATGTTGTCGCGCACAACGATGGGGCCGTAGGTCGCGCCAGGCTCATAGATCGTGAAGTAGAGTTCCGGAAACTCACCCGGCTTGGCCGTGCGGTAGGAGATGCGACCACGCCGCATGTCGGGCTCGTTCTTCGTCGTGTTGTTCACGAAGACATTGCCCGTCATGACGAAATTGACCGGCTGATTGATCCATGCGCCGCGCCCGCCATTGCGAAAGGTGTTGCCCGTCATCGTTACGTCCGTGCAGCTTTTTTCCACACTCACCACGCGCGAGCCGTTGGTGCCATCCACGAGATTTCCGGTGATCGTGGCGTTCTGGCAGTACTCCGCCAGAAAGAATGCCCCCATGCGGCTGCCGAGGATGTGGTTGTTCGCGAAGATAATGTTTCGGCTGCGCTGGATGTGCATGGTGTCGCCTATCGCACTGAGCTGGCAGCCGGTGACGCGCACGTCCTTGGCACCCACGATGTCAAAGGCTCCCTTGCCCGGCCCGCTGCCGGTGGGAGCATACGCGGAGAGGTAAGTCGCGCTGATATTGAAGGCCAGGCTTCCGCTTCCACCACCTTCAAAGCGAACCGGCGCACCTTTCGGCTGATCGGAAATTTTGATGTGTTCCGGAGTGGATTCGACGACGAAATACTGGCGGCCACGAATGAGATTTTTGGGCAGATCCGCGCCCATGAAGGTGAGCGCTTCTTTGGGCTCATCGGTTTCGCTGATGGCCAGCGGACGGTTCGTGTTGTCGAACTTCACGAGATCGCCGCTGAAGGTCACCTCACGCATGAGATCGGTGCGGAAATACTTCCTCGCCCGCTCAACTTCCCATGGCTCGTAAGACTCCGGCCACGTCATGACCTGCCACAGGTAGCCGTAATCCCACATGAACTTGCCGCTGCGCAGCAGCGTGCAGCTTTCCACCGCCACGCGTTCGGCGTAGGCGGTCACTTCGCTCTCGCTGCTTTTTCCAGCCAGACCGTGTACTCCGATCACGGCTCCGGCCATGCCGTTGGACTTCACTTCGCGAAACAGAATGTCATGCGTGCCGCCTTCTTTCATCGTGGTGATCTCGATGCCTTTCGTGTTCGCATTGGGTTCCCACAGGTTCTCCCTTTGAGCAGGATCAAACACATGGCCCACAAATTCCCCACCATGCCACGTGAAGTGTGAGATGTTCTCTCCAGCAAACACAACCACACGCGCTTTGTCAGGCAGTGCCTTGGGTAGAATGAATCTGGCCCCATTTGCGAACACGGTCATGTTTGAGGCGAGCGGCAGCGGTTTGATGCCATCAAGATGATAATCCCCAGCCGGAATCGTCACCACGCCACCTTTGGCAAGCATTGCGGCGAGTGTCGCTGAATCATCTGCCCAAGCTGCGGCGCTGAGAAGAAGGAGGCAGAGAAAGGGCTTCATGGTCAAGAGTTTGCAAATGGCATGATCTCAGGGCTTCTTCGCCTTCTGCACCGGTGTACTGGGCAGGGAAGACACATCCAGTGTGAACGCCTTGGCCGGCTGCTTGCCGAGGAGTTGCAGATCAAACCACTCGATCATTCGCTCCGTGTCCTGTGGCATTTCCTGCCAGCCGCCATGGCCCGCACCTTCGCGGATGACCAGTTCGCACACGGACCCCTCTTCTTTGCAGCGCTTGAGAAAGCGTTGTGACTGCGTGATCGACACCTGCGGGTCAGCATCGCCATGCACGATGAAAATGGGCGGCTGTCCTTTGTGAACCCAGTAGATGGATGAGAGCTCGCGTCCCAATGCCGCGCGTCCTTCCTCGGTCGCCGCCTTCGGACCAAACGCCCCCGCATACGCCGCGAGCTTGCCAATGCCCACCGCGTTGTCGCCCGGCTCGAACCAGTTCAGGTAATCGGTCGGTGGATAGAAGCATGCCACGGCATTCACCGCGCTGCTTTCACGGTCAATCGGATCAGCCGCCTTCGCATCGCCCGGTCCGCCGCGTGTGGCCAGCATCAGGCTCAGGTGACCGCCTGCGCTGCTGCCGGTGACGCCGAGCTTTTGCGGATCCACACCATAGTCGGCCGCATGAGCACGCACAAAGCGCACCGCTCGATTCAGGTCCGCCACGATCTCCTCCACCTGAAAACGCGGCTGCGTACCATGCACGACCACAAACGTCGTGTAACCCGCCTTTGGCCAGCCGCCATCGCTGATGCCATTGTGGTTCGACTTCCAGCCGCCGCTGATGATCTTGATGATGCCCGCGCCATTTGGCTTCACCGGCTTGAACACATCCATGGTCAGCGCCACGCCGTCGTGCTTGGTATAAATGACATCACGGATGCGTTCCGGCTCTTGTGCTTGCAGTGCGGCGGTGATCAGAAGGAGGTAGGGACTCAGATGGAGCAGGAGGCGTTTCATGGTTGATTCGTTTGGGGAATGATTTGAGTCAAAAGTGCCTTATTCCGGCCAGTAGATGGCGATTTTCTTTTTCAGGAACTCCACACTGCGTGCGAGCTGTTCCATGCCATCCACACCGTCCTCGATGCTGATCCAGCCGTTGAAGCCTTTGCTTTTCAGCTCGGTGAAGATCGCATCGTAGTCATTGAGGCCTTTGCCAATCTCACCATGGCGCAGACGTTTGGCATAGCCCTGTGCACCGCCTTCTTCTTTGCGCAGATCTTCGATGGTGCCTTCCGCCAGATAGCGGTCGCTGGCGTGCATGGTGACGACTCGGTGCGAGACACGCTTCAGCAGCTCAATCGGGTCTTCACCCGCGAGGTAGGTGTTGGAAGGGTCATAGTTCACACCGAAGTTCGGGTGGTTCACCGCATCCACGAGTTTGCAGAAGACATCCATCTTCTGCGCGAATTCGGGATACTCCCAGAAGTCATCCTTGTAGTGGTTCTCAATGATCAGCGTGATGCCGCGTTCCTGCGCATAAGGCAAACAGGCATAGATGGATTCAGCGGCCAATTTCACGCCTTCATCCAGCGTCAGCTCTGGACGACGTTGTCCGCTGAGCACGCGGCAGTACGATCCACCGAGCGTATGCGTCATATCAATCCAGCGTTTCTGCTTCGCGATCTCCTTGTCGCGGAAAGCAGCGTCCGGGTGGGTGAAGTCGGGAGAGCAGCACATCATCGGGATCACCTTGCCGGTGTCCTCGACTTCCTTGCGAAAGCGCGGCCAGTTGCTCTCATCAGCCATCTCGAGAAAGCCAGCGTACCATTCGAGGCCCTGCACATCGAGCTTGGAGGCGAGCTGAATCCATTCGGAGACGGTCATGGTTCCTTCTTTGCAGAGAGCCTGCATGAAGGCTTTGGGGAAGGCGGCGAGTTTGGGCATGGTGGTTATTTGGAGGGAATGGTGGAGGAATCTTTGGGCGGATTGCGACCGATGAAGGGGTGCTGTTCCAGATCAAACACCTGGCCGCTGATAGGTCCGCATTCATCGGCCAGCAGCCAGGCCGCACAGGCGGCGATCTCATCGGGCCACAGGATGCGTCCGGCGGGAGCGTAGACCTTGGGCAGGTCGGCATACCAGTCTTCGCGCAGGCCGTGTTCGCGTTTGCGTTTGGCCTCATTTTCCGTGAGCACCCAGCCGGGATTGATCTGGTTCACCCGCACACCGTCTTCGCGCATGAGCGTATCGCCCAGATTGCGGGTCAGGGTCATGAGCGCGCCCTTGCTGACGCTGTAGGGCATGAGGTTGGGCTCGCCGCTGTAGGCATTGACGCTGCCGATGTTGATGATGCTGCCGTGCGTTTCGCGCAGGTGCGGAAGCGCGGCGCGGATGATGAGGTAGGGCACCACGCAGTTGATCTCCAGCATGCGGCGGAACCACGCACCGTCCGTGGTTTGAAGATTCCCTGTGCCCACCTGCGCGGCGTTGTTGACCACTGCATCAATTTTGCCAAAAGCCTTGATTGCCTGATCCACCAGCAACTGCGGCGCGGCTTCGTCAGCGAGATCTTTGATCACAAGCGTGGCATTATCCGAGCCGAGCTCCGCGACGGTTTGCTCTCCCAGATCCTGCTCAAGACCATGGATGAGCACGCGGGCTCCTTCCGCGACGCAGCGTTTGGCGATGGCTTTGCCGATGCCGGTGACGCTGCCAGTGACAATGATGACTTTGTTTTGAAGACGGGACATGTTTAAGAATCAGTAAAAGGACCGGAATTTTGTTGGGAGAGAGTTTCACGTACGCGCTGACCATTCAGCGATGCGACCGAAGTTTTCTGCTTCAAACTCATCGCCGCCGCACAACCCGCCGCCTCACCAAGGGCCATGGCGGTCACGGTCACACGGGTGGAGGCATGCGCGCCACGGGTGGCACTGTGGCAGCGGCCCGCGACCAGCAGGTTTTCGATTTGCTGCGGCACGAGCGAGCGATATGGAATGTCGTAAGGACCAGGCTGCACCTTCTGCGGATCAAAGTCATTCGCACTTCCGACAACGGTTTTGTTCGGATGCAGATCGAGGTACCAGCAGCCGGTGGCAATCGCATCGTCAAAGCGACGCCCCTGCATGATTTCCTTCTCGTTCAAAATGTGCTGGCCGATGAGCCTGCGCGATTCACGCACGCCGATCCATGGATAGGCTTCGAGAAAGTAGGAGTCCGCAAAGGCGGGAATATCACGCTTCCACGCACGATGCATGGCCAGCGCATCAGCCCGGCCCTGCATCTCCGCGCGGCTCAAATCTGCGGCATCGGTGGGATTCGCGGGAACACGCACACCATGAACATAAACCTCATCGTTGGAATACATGAACATCACGCCCGGCCCGTAAAAATGCGGCAATTCTCCCAGTTCCTGCGCTTTCACCAGCGCAGCACGGCAGAGCTTGCTGATGTCCGGCACGCGCTGGACCTTCCCGATGCGAAAATGCAGCGTCAGCGGCTGCACTTCGGCGCTTTGTTCAGTGGGCGCACCCGCACGGGCGGCCACATCAGCATCGCCAGTGCAGTCGATCACTACCTTCGGCTTGATGCGAACCAGTCCGTCCTTGTTGGCGATCACCACCGAGGTCACACGGCCATTCGCAGACTCCGCATCACACACAAACGAATTGAACAGCACCGTCAGTTTGTCGCCACAGGCCTGCAGTTCGCGATCCAGTAGCACCTTGAACTCAAACGTGTTCGGTATCGTGGGATTGTGCGGTTTGATCTCCTTCGCATCCGCCTTGCACACACCTGTCTTGGCCAGCAACTCCAGGGCGATGCCGCGAACCACGACGCGATGCGTCTTGATGTCCGCAATGCCATCAAAGTAGGGCAGACCCACGCTGGTGATGATGCCGCCCGCAAACGGGGCCTTTTCCACCAGCAGCGTCTTCGCGCCATTCCTTGCGGCGCTCAGTGCCGCTGCCGTACCCGCACAGCCACCGCCGCATACCAGCACATCCGTCTCGATCTCGCGCATGGGGGCCTTCACAGGCACCAGATCCGCCGCCACCGCTGATGCCATGGGTGCCACCGCCGCGACGGCAGACGCCTTCACGAAGGCACGCCGTGTGCTTGGGTCATTGCTGGTTGGGTTGGGATTCATGACACTGAGCATAACGGAGACACTCCCTGCAGTTCCACGACAAAGTCTGTGCGAAATGCGTCAATGATTTTAGGCTTGGGTAAATCCACGGTTTCACCTATCATTTTCCCATGAAAATCACCCGTAAAGGTCATGGTTTCACGCTGATAGAGCTGCTCTTTGTCATCGGCATCATTGCCTTGCTTGCAGCCTTGGTGCTTGGCAGCGGGAATTCGGGCTCTGCGAGGAGGAATGTGACGCGGAGTGCCATGCAGCCGATCGAGGCCGCTTTGGACCGTTATCGCGTAGAGCACGGCGAATACCCCGAACCGGTAAATGCGGACGAAACGGCCGAGATCGTGCCTGGGAAGATCTATCGAATCGGGGCCGCCAGGTGCCTGTATCAAGCTCTGCGTGGAGACGGCAGTGATGCAATCAAGGGGGCCGGTTCCGCAGAAGCTCAGTCAGATGGAAAAGTCAGCACAGAAGAGGTCAAAAACGTCATAATCCAAGACCTTCCGGAGGTCTTATGGCGCAAGGTGGGCAGCAGCTACATTCTTGTCGATGCCTTCGGGCGTCCGTTTCAATACATCAAGGCCGACAGCGAAAAGAAAAACACCATCAATTCCACTTACGACCTCTGGTCCTGCGCTGAAGACGAAAAGAACGTCATGGCCAAATCCAAAGACGCCGAGGCCAATGCCAGCCTCGGCGCCAAATGGATCAAAAACTGGTGAGAGGGAAACTCGTCTGATTATTTCGCCACGCCCTTGATGCTGAAGTCGTCGTACTTCACGTCAATGCGGTTGGTGGTAAGACTCACGACCGTCTTGTGATCATGTGCGACACCAGGGGACTGGAAACTGCTGACAACCTTGCCGTCGATGCTGGTTTCGACCACATCATTCTGGGTGCGCACGGTGAGTGTGTGCCACTCTTTGAGAGACACCGTGGTGGGCACCGACTTCGTCCACTTGAGCATGTTGGCCTTGTCTTCGGCGGTCAGCGTAGGAGGGACCGTCTTCTTGCGCGCGTAGATGTCATTGCTGAAGGTGCCAGCCTTGGCATCGGCAACGACCACTGCCTTCGGATTCACCGAGATGCTGCAAATGTGCCCTGCGTGAGCGCCTTTGTAGTCCTTGTCATCGAGCCAGACATTGAAGCCTTTTGCCTGATCGCTGACGAATTGGAACTTCACAGACACTTCCAGATCAGTCTCCGGAGCGATTCGGATCACATCCACCGCCGCATGATCCGACTCCGGCGCTGTGATGCCCACCAGCACGCCGTCTTTCACCACGCTGGAGCTCTTGTAGTGGCCCCAGGCTTTGCCGAAACCGTCGGCGGCGAAGTCATCCGAGAAAATGACGCGTGGATAATCGAGGGCAAATGCGGAGGTCGCTAGGAGGGCGAGGCAGAGAATGGATTTCATGGTGGTACTGGGTGAAGAAAGAAGAACGGCCGGGCGCCGTCCATCACACAGGCTATTTGACGAACTTCTTCACAAAGTCCAGCACCGAGCGGGTGAAGGTCCATTGCCCTGTTTCCGGAAGGCACTGAGAGGGAGCGCTCACCCAGCTCTCGATCACGATCTGATCCGGTCTGCCATCCACAGCGGCGTAATCGTAGCCCTGCTGCATTATGGAGGTGCACCAGGTGCTGTCGTCGGCTAAGCCACGCTTCTGCATGGCGGGATACCCGGAGGCCCAGTAGATCAAGGAGAAGGGCAGCTTCTTCTGGCGGCAAAAGTGCTCCAGTTCACGCACCTCTTTCCATGAACCCTTCTGCTGCACATTGAAGCGCAGCCAGTCGACATCGAGCCGGTAGAAGTCGAGACCCCGCACCTTCTTCTCGGCCAACTTCTGCTGCAGACCGTCGATCCACTTGCGGTGCTCTTCGATGGTAAAGGAAGGATAGGCCTCGATGTCACCAATCAGCACGTCCGGAAAATGCTGGCGCACCAGAGCGATGTATGCGGCGGTCTCCTTCATTGCATACTCATCGCTTTGATGGATCTGCTCGCGTGCGCAGACCAGAGGCTCGTCCATCGCGATGGCATACAGGTTCGCGTCCAGGCTTTGCAGTCGCTCCCAGTTCTTGCGCTCAGCGGTGAAGCATTTCTCCCCGGTCTGTCCCCAGGGCTTCACCGCCCCAACCTCCATCGCCAGCTTCAGCTTCCATTCCTTCATCATGCCGAACCACTTGCGCAGCTCGTCATCCGTAAAATGGCGCTGCAGATTCAGGTCTGTGATGAACAGCACATCCGTCCGTGCCCGGGTTTCCTTCCAGGCATCCGGCTGCTCAAACAATTGGCGGAAGGCCAGGCACTTGTCCTGGCCCGGCGGGCTGATCCACACCGAAGGCTTTGGGGTCTGTGCCTGAGATGCGGCCATGCAGCCACAAACGGACAGCACCAAGGCCGTCAGGAGTCGAATGCTCATGCGATTTAAAGGGATGGGGGATGATCCGGCGATCACACCGGACGCAGCACGCTCTTCACCACTTCACCCTTGTGCATCTTTTCAAAGGCTTCGTGCCATTCGGTCACGGGCCAGACGCCGCCGATGATCGGCTTCACATCAAACTGACCGCTGCTGAGCAGGGCGATGACGCGTTCCCAGATCGGCCAGTTGTGGCTGAAACTGCCTTGCAGCGTGATGTTCTTCTGCACCAGCGGGTCAAGGTTGAAGCCGAGGGGCTGCGGGCCCCAGCCGACTTTGCTGATCCATCCGGCAGGGCGCACGATGTCGAGGGCGATCTTGAGCGTGATGCTGGCGCCGGCGGCGTCAATGACGCCATCACAGCCCAGACCGTCGCGGGCGGTGGCCCAGGGCTTCGCATCACCGATGATGACTTCGCAGCCGTACTGCTTCGCGATTTCCAAACGATGCGCATCCTGTGGCAGGCCGACAATGGCAACCTGAGCCCCGCAAAGGCGCGCCATGGCAGCGCAGAGAATGCCGATGGTGCCTGGGCCGAGCACAACGACGCGGTCGCCGGGCTCAATGCGTGCATTCTTCACCACAGCGCTGTAGGCCACGCAGCAGGGTTCGGTGAGGCAGGCCTGCTCGAAGGGAAGCTGATCCGGCACGTGGTGCAGAATGCGGCTGGGCACGCGCACATACTTGGTCATCGCCCCGTTCACGCCGTAGCCGAAACCCTTGCGGGTCGGGTCCAGGTTGTAGAGGCCACGCTTCGTCATCGGGTTGTTCGGGCTGATGATGGCGGCGGTTTCGGAAACGACGCGGTCGCCTTCCTTCCAGCCTTCCACATCCTTGCCGACTTCGACGATGCGCCCGCCGAACTCATGGCCGAGCACGACCGGATAGTTCACTGGCCAGGAATGATCGGCGGTCCACTGATGCAGATCGGAGCCACAGACTCCCACATTGGCGACTTCGAGGAGCACGTCCTCGCTGCCGATGGTGGGCGTTTCGATTTCACGGATTTCGACGGAGCCTTTTTCAGGCGCGTAATTGACGACGGCGGCGGATTTCATGGTTTGGAAGGATGTTGAAAATTAAAACGCAGGAACGTCCTGAGCGTGCACGGCTTCGCAAATCATGCGCAGCGAAGCTTCGAGATTGCCGTCCGCCGTTTTGAAGGCATCGGCATCAATGGTCAGCGGGGCACCGAGAACGACCAGCGGGGCACCGTATTGCGGGCACTTGATGGCCTGCTCCAAACTGAGGCCGCCGACCGCCTGGACGGGGATTTTGACGGCGTTACACACTTCACGGAGCTGATCCAGCGGGCTCGGCATGCGTTTGCCCGCAGCGGCGATGCCCCGGCGCTCATCGTAACCGATGTGATGGATGATGTAGTCGCAGCCGAGGTCTTCGAGGAATTTTGCACCTTCGATCATGCTTTCACAGACCATGTTGTCTCCCATGACCTTGCAGCCGAAGTCGGCACCGGCTTTGACAACGCACTTGATCGTCTCGGCATGAGCGCGGGCCATGACGACGACGTGGGTGGCCCCGGCTTTGGCCATCATTTCAGCTTCCAGGTAGCCGCCATCCATCGTTTTCAGATCAGCAACGATCGGCGTGTTTGGGAAAGCTTTTCTCAGGGCGCGCACACCGTGGAGGCCTTCGGCAAGGATGAGAGGCGTTCCGGCCTCCAGCCAGTCCACACCGGCGCGTATGGCCAAGGCGGCGGTTTCGAGCGCTTCGTCGATGTTGGTGAGGTCGAGGGAAATTTGAACGATGGGTTTCATGGGCGGTTGTGTTGACCAGATTAACGCAGAACCCGGCGGCGTCGTCACGACAAAGATCATGCGAAATGCGACAGGCGGGCGCGGCCGGGTTTTTTTCCCGATTTGCGGCGGTGGTGGCGAATGAACTGGCGCAGCGGCAACATTCACTCAAACTCTGCCTCCTCTTCCATGAAACCCCAGACTGCCGATTTTTCCCGACGCCACTTTTTACGTGCTGCTCTTGCTGGTCCCGGGCTGCTGCCTGCTGCCACTTGGGTGTCTGCTTCGGAAAGTAAGAGCGAGGCAGTGAACTTTGATGAACCCAACCGCAGCGTGACGCTGGTGCATGATGCGGATGTCATTGTCTGCGGTGCGGGCCCGGCCGGCGTGGCGGCGGCGGTCGCTGCGGCACGGGCGGGCGCACGGGTGCGTTTGTTTGAAACGAATGGTTGTCTTGGCGGTGTCTGGACGGCGGGCCTGCTCACATGGATCTTTGATTTCGACAAACCCGGCTTCACCCGGGAGCTCACGCGCCTGCTTGATGAGCGTGGTGCACGCCGTGGCGGCGATTCAGGGCGCTTTGTCTATGAGCCAGACGAAATGAAGCTGCTGCTGGAGGATCTGTGCACTGAGGCAGGGGTGAAGTTTCGCCTGCAAACGCGGGTGGTGGCAGCCTATCGCGAGGGACGGCAGCTCACCACGGTGATCACAGAATCACGCTCGGGCCGTGAGGCCTGGCAGGCTCCTGTATTCATCGACACCACCGGCGATGGCGTGCTGGGAGCCCTCGCTGGCTGCAGCTGGGATTTGGGCAGGATGGGGCAGGAAGACAAGTCGGCGGAGTGCGCCTGCCAGCCACTCACCATGAATGCCCTGGCCGTCGTGCGTGATGTCACACAGATGGGAAAGTACATCTCGTTTTACCAAGGCGACCTTAAATGGCACGTTGAGGCAACAGCCAACTTCAAAGCGGAAATTCAGCGCGCAGGGGTGGATCCCTCCTATGGCATGCCGACCATTTTTCATGTGCGCGACAACATCGTGCTGCTGATGCTGAACCACGAATACGGTGTACGCCCCGATGACGCCGACGCCATGACCACCGCCACGGTGCGCGCACGCAAGGAGATCTTCACCATCACCCGCGCTCTGCGGAAACTTGGCGGCGTGTGGGATGGATTGCAGGTGGTGGCTACGGCGGAGCAGATCGGCGTGCGTGATGGCAGGCGCATTCATGGCCGTTATGTGGTGAAAACGGAGGATCTCACCCAGGGGGCGCGCCACCCTGATGCTGTGGCGCGTGTGACCTTTGGCGTGGACATTCATGCCAAGAGCAAGGCGGACAACGACAAGCTGACCATCGAGCGCGGTGGCGTGAAGAAGTTCACTCCCTACGACATCCCTCTCCGTGCTCTCATCGCGAAGGATGTGGACGGTCTCATGATGGCAGGACGCTGCATCAGTGGTGATTTTGTGGCACATGCGAGCTATCGGGTGACGGGCAATGCCGTGGCCATGGGGGAGGCCGCAGGCGTCGCCGCAGCCCTGGCCGCGCTGCACAAGCAGCAGCCGCATGAGGTGGCCTGGGAGGACTGCCGGGTGATGCTGGAAAAGATCGTGCGTTGAGACCCGCGGGACAGTTGCGCGTTGCCTGCGCTACGCCATCCTGTTTTCTGTGACGACCCCCCGGCGATCTGATGTGCCTCTTAGACCCCGCGTGCGCCCCAAGCGCTCGGCGGCGGAAATCGCACGCTGGAGAAAGCAACGGGCCGCATGGATGGCCGCGCTGGAGCCGACGCTGCTGTTTCAGCGGCTGTTTGACCACATCCCGGGAGTTTACTTTTTCGCCAAGAACAAGGCCGGGCATCTCATGTTCGCCAGTGAGGGGCTGATGCAGCGCTACCAGATGCCGGATGATTCGGAGATCATCGGGCGCACGGACTTCGACCTGAACCCGGACACCATGGCGCAGGCCTATGTGGATGACGACAAGCGCATCCTGGCCGGCAAGGTGGATGTGATTGAACGTGTGGAGCTGTGGTGGGATTCCCAGGGCATCCCGGACTGGTTTTTGGTGACGAAGCTGCCGCTCTTTGACTCCAAACGCCGGGTGCAGGGTGTGATGGGCACATTAAGGCGTCCTGATGAAGCGGAGCGCAGATTGCCGGTGTTTCAGACCGTGGCACAGGCGGTGGAGATCATCCGGCATGACTATGCGAAGCCGCTTTTGATTGAAGATGTGGCAAAGTCCTGCGGGCAGTCGCTGCGGCAACTCCAGCGGCGGTTTCAAAGCGCCTTTGGCATCACCCCGCAGGAGTTCCTGATCAAGACACGGGTGCTGGCTGCAGTGCGCCTTCTGGAACGCACGACGCTGACCGCCAGCGAGGTGGCGGAGCAGTGCGGCTTTGTGGATGCGAGCAGCTTCACCCAGCATTTCCGCAAACGCATGGGCGAGTCTCCGGCGGTGTATCGGCGTGCGCGGCGATGAAACTCAGTGCAACTCGTCGCACAAGGCCAGCGCCTTCAGAGCCTGAGCCGTGGCGATGTAGGTGATGTAGCTGTAGTTTCCGCGATAGAGGGACTGCATCCACCAGCGGCCGGAGACGCGCTGCTCCTGCTTCAGCCACTTGAGGCCGCGCTGGATGCGTTCGTCGCTAGCGGGGATGTTGTTTTGACGCATCAGGACGATGGCGAAGGCAGTCATGTAGGCATCGCTTTCCGGTTTCGCGGCATCGGGCAGGCCGTTGATGAGATTCAACACGGTGTCGCTCATTTTAAAGTGCCAGTCACCAACGGCGGACAGATCACGCAAGGACCAGCCGCCATCGGTATGCTGTTTGGAGGACAGCAGAGCCAGCGCGGTATCACGCTGGGCCTGCGGCACGAGCTCGGGCATGTAATGCGCGAGCTGGAGACGAAGGATGCGGTCAAAGTCATTTTTTGGCGGTGCATTGCGCAGCCATGCCTTCATTTTCTCGACGCGGGCGAGCAGTTCGGGGTCCTTGAGATTGGCGAGCCAGCCGGGGGCGGCGGTGGCCGCGCGGGCGGCTTGCAGCGTGAGCTCAAAGTCGGTGGTGATGTGGGGGATTTCGACTTCGCCAAAGCTGACGAAGGAGCCGTCGGCGGACTGGCGTGCAAACATCTCCTGCAAGGAGCGCTCCGTGTGTGCGGAGAGCTTCCCAGTCACATGCTTGTCCCATTCGGCGAGACCCATGGAGCGCCAGATGCTCGTCCAGGAGCCGCCGTAGTATTTGATGCCATCCTTTTCCGTTTCTTTCTGCGGTTTGACCTCTGCAGGCACGGTTTTGACGAAGTCAGCCAGCACCTCCTCCAGTGGTATGCCTAGCTGTTTTGACAAAGCCGGGCGCTCGCTGAGGTAGGGACCGGTGGTGTGGCAGTTCACACAGGTTTTCTCGCGCACCCAGCAGATGGCGCCATCATCGAGGTATTTGGCGGCGGCTTTGATGGTGTCGGCACCGAAAGCCTTCACTTTCGGTTCATCGGCCGTCGGCAGGCTGACCTGGATGCCTGCCGTCTGATATTGAAACTCGGGCTTGGGCTTGGGTTTCGGCGCATCGGCGGCGAATGCCGCAGAGGTGGTCAGCAGGAGGAGAAAGGCGTGCTTCATGCACCGGCTTGTACGCTGTGACTCTCGGCAATCAATCGTCCGAGCGGAATTGAGTCGTCTTCATAGAGCCAGCGGCGGAACCCAGTGGCAATCTGCGGCCATTCGTGGTCGAGCATGGCAAACCATGTGGTGTCGCGGTTTTCGCCTTTGATGATCATGTGCTGGCGGAAGATGCCTTCAAAGGTGAAGCCGAGGCGCAGCGCGGCGTTGCGGCTGGGTTCATTGCGTGCATCGCATTTCCATTCCATGCGCCGGTAGCCGAGGTCTTCAAAGCAGTGACGAAGCAGCAGGTAGCAGGCTTCGGTGTTGGTCTTGGTGCGCTGTGCTGCAGGCGCATACCAAATGTTGCCCA
>NZ_JBIPNG010000500.1:0-4689 GCF_044373815.1 Prosthecobacter sp.
AGCCGAAGAAGTTCTTCCTCAACATCGCCAAGGATGCTGTGCCCGGTCCGTGTCTGATACGGCTTTACAACGCAGCGGATGCCTCGCCGCCGCGCATTGTGGAAGTGGGCAAATTTGAAGAGGTGCTGGAAAAGGAGCCCAATGACACGCTGGCCGATGCCAAGAAGGCTGAGGGCAAGATGAATATGACCTTCAACGGCGTGCTGGAGAAGGCGGGAGATGTGGACACCTTCGCCATCCGGGCGCAGAAGGGTAAACGCATCCGATTTGATCTGCATGGTTATGCCTTGGGCTCCCCAATGGACCCAGCGATGCGGCTGCTGAATGACCGGGGTGTTGAGATTGCTGCCGGGCATGACACGCACAATCTTGATCCGCGCATTGAATACACGCCTGTCGCCGACGGAGCCTTATTTGTGCAGTTGTTTGCGTTTGCGCATCCGCCTGCGGCCGATGTCGCGTTGAAAGGCAGCGCCAGTCATGTGTATCGGCTGACGGTGACGGATGAGGCGAAGGCTGTGACGGCATTGAGCGCGCCGGGGAAAATCACACTGCCAGCGGTGCTCAATGGCTGTATCAGCAAGGCGGCGGAAGAGGATGCCTACACGTTCACAGCGAAAAAGGGTGATGATTTGCAGATCAGCATGCGTGCGCAACGACTGCGCAGTCTGCTGGATGCCACGCTGAGGATCGAGGATGAGGCAGGCAAATCTCTGCAGCAGGCGGATGATGCCGATAAAGACAGCCTGGACCCCACGCTGCGCTGGAAAGCGCCGAAGGATGGTGAGTTTAAACTGATTGTGGGCGACCGGTTTCAACATGGCAGCGCCGAGCATGTGTATGAGCTGACGGTGAAACCGTTTGTGGCTTCGCTCGCGGCCACGCTGGATACCCATGCCTATCGGCTGGAGTTTGGCAAGACCGTGGAAGTGAAGGTCACGGTTAAGACGAACGGAACCTTTGCAGGGAAGATCAAAGCGCAGGCGGTGCAGCTGCCTGTGGGAGTCACGGCGGAGAGCGTGGATGTGCCGGTGAAGGGTGGTGAGGTAAAGCTGACACTGAAGGCGGTGGCGGAGGTGGTGGCGAATCAGGCGCCGTTTGCCGTGGAGATTGTGACCAGCGCGCCGGATGCGGTGGAGACGGTGAAGGCGACTTATGCGATTCCGTTTACTGAGCCGCGTGGGGATTTATTGATTGTGGCTGACACGCATCCTTGGCTGACGGTGGTGGCGAAGAAGCCGTAGGTGCGAGTGCGCGGGGCAGACGTATCGGTGAGTGTGGGGGGATTTGGGGGCGCTGGTCGACAGGCAGGAGTGCCTGTCGTACTTCAAGCAGCGTGGCTGCTTCCCCATGCACCGCCGCCGGGAGTCTCAATGATCACACGATCTCCAGCGTGAACCGCAAAGGAGGTGCAGCCTTCGAGTGTTGTTGATTGACCATCGCGCAGCAGGGTTTGGTGGCCGGTTTTTCCGGCGGAGCCGCCGTGGAGACCGAAGGGAGATTCCACGCGATGCTGGGTGAGGAGGCTGACGGTGAGTGGAGCGAGGAACTCGAATTCGCGGATGACGCCATCGCCGCCGTGCCATTGGCCCTGGCCGCCGGAGTGGCGGCGGATGGCGAACTGGCGGAGGCGCACGGGATAGCGTTGTTCGATGATCTCGGGATCGGTGATGGCGGTGTTGGTCATGTGCGTGTGCAAGGCATGAGCGCCATGGTAGCTGTCTCCTGCACCAGCACCGCCGGCGATGGTTTCGTAGTAGCCGAAGCCTGCGCCACCGAAGAGGAAATTGTTCATCGTGCCCTGGCTGCAGGCCTGGAGGCCGAGGGCTTTGATGAGGGTATCGACGAGGCGCTGGCTGACTTCGACATTGCCGCCGACTACGGCAGGATCGCGCGCCGCATCGCCGGTGAAGGTGGGATTGAGCAGGGATTCGGGGCAGATGATTTCCACAGGCTCCATCAGACCTTCATTCAACGGCAGGTCTTCCTGCAGCATGATGCGCATGACGTAGAGAACGGCGCTGCGCACGATGGCGGTGGTGGCGTTCAGATTGCGCGGATGCACGCCGGAGGTGCCGGTGAAATCGAGGATGAGTTTGCCGTCGGACTTGCGCATGGAGACGGCGATGGTGGAGCCGTCATCGAGTTTTTCTGCAGCTGAGATTGAAGCGGGCAGGCGGTCGATTTGAGAACGCATGACCTGGGCGGAATGATCCAGGATGCTCTGCATCAGGCCCTGCAAAGAGTCGTCCGCCAATGCACGCAGACGCTCGGCACCGTGCAGATTGGCGGCGAGCTGGGCGTGCAGGTCGGCGAGGTTGTCGGCGAGATTGCGCGTGGGATGGACAGCGGAGGTCAGCAGGGCGGTGGTCTCATCGAAGCAGGAGACGCCGCCGCGAATGAGGTGGCGGGGTGCGATGACGACGCCTTCTTCGATCAAGCGCGTGGCATTGGCGGGCATGGAGCCGGGCGTGATGCCGCCGATCTCGGCATGATGCGCGCGATTGGCGATGTAGCCGATGAGCGCATTCTTTGAATCATGCACGGGCGTGATGAGAGTCACATCGGGAAGATGCGAGCCACCGTAGGCGGGATGATTGGTGATGATGGTATCGCCCGGCTGCATGGCGACGGCTTGTGCGACTTCGCGAACGCAAACTCCAAGAGCTCCGAGATGCACGGGGATGTGCGGGGCGCTGGAGAGCAGGCGTCCGTGGGGATCGAGCAATGCGCAGGAGAAGTCGAGGCGCTCGCGGATGTTGGTGGAAATGGCGGTGCGGCAGAGCAGGGCGCCCATGTCGCTGACGATGGAGTGGAAGCGATGGCGCAGGAGATCGCGCCCCAGTGTGGGAGACGGGCCTGCCACCTGAGAGCAGCGCAGAACGTGACCAAAGCCTGTGACCTTTTCCACGCGCCAGCAGGGTGCGATGACGATCGTGCTGAAGGCATCCTGGATCAGCGTGGGTGCTGGTTCGAGAGGCTGAGCGTGAAGTGGTGTGCCCTGAGTGGCACTCTGGGGTTCGCGCAGAATGATGCGCAGGCTGACGAGTTCGATCTCGCGGCTGGCTGGCGGTTTGTAGCCAAAGAGACGTTCGTAAACGGCGGCGTAGAGTTGTGGTAGATCGGCGGGATCAGCAAACTCGACTTGCAGCGGTGTGTCCTGGCCTTTGAGGCGAAGCTCGGCGATTTGTGTGCGCTCGCCTTGCGGCAGGGCTGCGAGTTCGGCTGGCAGGGTGTTCAATGCAGCCGTCAGCGGCAGGCGGATTTCTTTTTCGATGATGCGTTCCGGCACAGCCTCCTGCAAGCCGACGGCGCTTAGGATGCCGGCGTGTTCAGGGACGAGGATCGTCTGCATGCCGAGGGATTCTGCAACGGCACAGGCGTGCTGAGGGCCGGCACCACCAAAGGCAAGCAGAGCGTGATCAGCAGGAGCAAAGCCTTCACCAATGGAGATGCGGCGTATGGCATCGGTCATGTGCTCAATGGCGAGGCGCAGGAGGGACTGCAGGAGTTCTTCCTCGGTGCCAGTGCCGCCGGTTTGTGCATGGAGTTCGCTCAGGCGTCGCTGTGCGGCTGCGGTATCGAGAGGGATCGGAGCGCGTGCGGGATCGAAGCGGCCGAGGAGTAAATTGACATCGGTGATGGTCAGCGGGCCGCCTTTGCCATAGCAGGCGGGGCCGGGATTGGAACCTGCACTTTGGGGGCCGACGGCGAGGCCGTGATGAGTGAGGTGGCAGATGGAGCCGCCACCTGCGGCGACCGTTTCGATGGCGACGCAGGGGGCAAGGAGCTGCATGCCGGCCACGTTTTGGGAGAAGCGGTAGCCGGGGCGGGTGTCGATGCGAGCTACATCGGTGCTGGTGCCGCCCATGTCGAAGGTGATGATCTTGGTGATGCCGAGTCGACGTGTGGCATTGGCGGCACCGATGGCTCCTCCGGCAGGACCGCTGAGCAGCATGTCATTGGGCCGGATGGCATCGGCGGATTTGAGACCGCCTGCACTGGTCATCACCTGCATGTCGGGCGAGACGCGGCTGATGCCGTTGAGGAAGGACTGCACAGGCGCGTGCAGATAGGCATCGGCCACGGTGCTCTGGGTGCGTGGCAGGAGCTTGGCAAAGGCGGCGGTCTGGTGCGAGAGCGTGAGGTGCGTGAATCCGCACTCGCGCAGGATGGAGGCAACACGAAGCTCATGCTGGGGATGAGCATGACCATGCAGCAGGGAGATGGCGGCGGTGGTGATGCCTTGAGCGATGCACTCATGGGCGGAAACACGCACATGGGTTTCATCGAGGGGTTCGAGCACCTCGCCAGAGATGCTGATGCGTTCAGGCACTTCGCAGGCGATCTCGTGGAAGATCAAGCGCGGTTCGTGCTTCAGCGCGAATAGATCACTGCGGCGCTGATCGCCGATTTGCAGGAGGTCGCCGAAGCCCCGGGTGATGAAGAGGGCGATGCGGCCGCCCTTGTGCTCCAGCAGGGCATTGGTGGCCCGCGTGGTGGCGATGCGGAGGTTCAGGGGAGGAAACTCGCAGCCGGGCGGGGTGTTTGTCAGGATGCGCGCGCCGAGCACCGGAGCCTCCTCGCCGGTGGTGAGTTCCAGCAGGGTGCCGGGTTGCCAGGATGGAGGCGCATCGAGTGTGATCTCGCCTGTGTCATTGTCGAAAGCAGTGATGGTGCGGACTTCCG
>NZ_JBIPNG010000108.1:0-15668 GCF_044373815.1 Prosthecobacter sp.
AGACATTCCGCCCCTCAAATGCATCATGGGACGGCTCACGCCATTCATGCAACACGTTAGGGATCAAACGATTGGAGCACACGCCGGCATCCACAGAGCGAATGAGCAGGTCATGGGCTTGCACTTCACTGAGCTCTGCATCTTTGTAAGCGGCGATGCGTTTGTCCATCGAGTGCCATTTCGCCAGAAGCAGTCCAATGGAACGACTCACCAGTTGAGGCAGGTCACGATTGATGAACCGGGTGTGCTTCCGAGCGAACTTGATATCGCCATTGAACGAGAGGTTGTCACAGACGAAGACCGAGGCACCAGCAACAATGCCAGCGGGGAAGGTCTTGTCATGGCTGTTCCGAAGACCAACCACATAGCAATAATCGTCGTTGTTGGCTTTCTTGGCATGAATCTCCATCAAACCAAAATAGCGTTGGCCCTCATGGGACAACGAATGGGCTTGGGATCCGATACGCAGGTTGGTGGTCCTGAGGGTGTTTTGAACCTGGCTGATGAGCTGGTGATGAGGGATCGGACACCAGCTATTTGTGGAGCGTGGTGTCCTGACTTTACGCACTTCATCCAGTTCGACGTTTTGAGCGCCGCAGTGAAGGATGAGGTTGGGAATTTTACGGGTGGCGATGACGGGCAGAGGATCAAGGTTAGCAATCATGGTGGTGTTTTCCTTTTTGGTTATGAAAAAGCCCATGCCCCTCAATGAAGAAGGACATGGGCTTGGGTTTTGTCGTTGGGACGGTTTAAATCTTCAGCCCTTGGATGGACCGGAGAGTGGATCGGACAGACTGCATTTCCCTGGCGCTGGCTTTCTGATCCCGGTTGATGGTTTTCAGTTTCACGGACAGATCGCGCAGCAGGTTGAATCCATCGTTGAGCTTGTCACGAATGAGCAGGGTCATGTCGATGGCTTCTTCCACTTGTGTTTTCTGACCTTCTGAGGCTGGTGGTGTTTCAGGTGTGGGGTTGTTGAGCATGGGTTTCCTTTCTTGGGGTGGTGTGGGTGATGGAACATGCAGACGTGGAGCCGGTATGTTCACGGGTTTGGGTTGCTGGGTTTGTGGCTGGCCGGAATCCATGCGCAGAGGCATCACGATCATTTGTTTCGCTTTGGTATGGAACCTGAGCGGATGCATTGAATCGACGAGGCTGATCGCGTTCATCCCGTACCCGAAGGCTTTGATGAGGAACCGACGACTGAGGAAGATGCTCATCTCTGGGCCTTTTCCTTGGATGTCGGGGACAGGGACTCGTGTCCAGGGCTCGTTGTCACTGTCTTTGCCGAGGAGCAGGAATTGACCATCTCTCCATTCCAGTCCAATTGTTTGGTATCGGTCTGGGTCGTGACATGGAATGCGCTGAACCAGTTTGATGAGCGTTTCCAGCTTTGACGGGTCCAGGGTGATGTGGGTCTTGTCGTCGGCTGGATTTGGAACAGTCACACGCCAGTCAGGATATTTTCCCTGAATCTGACGAGTGATAAACCTCCAGCGCCGTGATGAGATCTGGAGGTGTTCGTTATCCGCTTTCATTTGCCATTCTCCGTCCTGGTTGAATTCCTTCCAGCCGAGGAACTTGTGAGTGGGAATGAGCACCGAAAGCTTGATTGGCAGGGTGAACGAGTTGGCACTGTAGAGATGCTTTCCGTCAGTTCCTACCACATTGAACGCCTTGGGGTTGCTGGCGTCGATGAAAGCGCCGTTGAGGATGTAGCGTGTTTCATCAGTGCTGGCACATTCAAGAGCCTGATGAAGCGATTCTCTGACAGATGGAGGCAATGGAACTGACTCGGTCTTGATCCTTGGAACCTGCGGGAATTGATCCACAGGAAACGGTTTGACCTTTGACGCGCCGAGGTTGTTGGCCAGGGCGAATCTGATAACGGTTCCTTCAGGTGTGGTTTCGATGAGAAGGCGCTCGTCCTTGCTGCAGTTTTTGGAGAGCTGCAGAAGTTGCTCATACGGAACAAGCACAGCCATAGGCGGACCTTCGGCTGGGTGTTCAAGGCGCATGGTGACGAAACGATCCAGATCGGTGCCGGTCAGAGCAATCCAACCGTCTGAGGTGCGCTCGACTTTGACATGGTGCAGGACAGGCAGAGTGGCTTTGGGGTTGATCACTTTACCGAGTCCTGCCAGAGCGGGTTTCAATTCCGCTATCGGTAGGGCAATTGGGTTCATGGGTTTTGGGGGTGAGGGTTGAACGCAAAAAGCCCATGCGCCGGATAAGACACATGGGCGTCGAGCGTGGGTGTATCGATTTTCAGAAGAAATCCCGCGGGGTCGTGTTTGCTGCGAGAATCAGTGCATCATGACGACGAATTTTGATCCGCCTCAGCTTTGTATTTGAGCTGGGCCGTGGTGCATTCGTCAGAGCGGATGTCTTCACGCAGTCCCAGGTAAACAGGCTGGTAGATGGAGCCTGATTCCTTGAATGCGTAGAGGTAACGACATTCCACGACAGAACCCGGTGAAGGCATGTCGTGGTTGGGTGGGATGGTGACGTTGCCGGCAGGACGCACTTTCTCACCGTCAAACAGGATCAAAGAGACGCTGCGCTTGTCATTCACCTTGGCGACGATGAATGAAGCAGTCTCAACGAACTTGTATTTTAGATGAGGGCCTCCGGCGTTGGGTCTGCCAGGGGTGAAGGGTGCATGCTTGTTCTTGAACACGACTCCTTCGCTGCCTCCGGCTTTGAGCTGTGTGAACCAGTTCATCAATCCAGGAGCCAGTTGTGAGGGCACCTTGTGGATATTGGGATGGTCGAAGGCGTAGAGCATGTCACGCAGCCGGAAATACCGAACTGAATATGCCATGGCCCGCAGATCTTCATGACCGATGCTGAGCAGGTCAAAGGCATGGAACTGATCCCCCACTGCTTCGCCGTCGAGGACGTAATCTCGTTGGTAGTTGGTGGCGCTGTTGACGATGGATTCAGGAACCGCAGTGGGAAAGCCCAAACGGTTGATGCCTGTGATGATGCCGCTTTCCTTTTTGATGAGGAGCCGGCGTCCATCTAGCTTTTCCTGCATCCAGTAGTCGGGATGAAAGAGGAACTGTTCAAGCTGCAGATCAGTGATGGGGTTGAGCAACTGACATTGGATGCCGGTGTGCTTTTTCGCTGACGTCGGATGCTGGATCTGTCCGGCATCATCACCAGGGAGATAGCCTTTGGCGGTTTTCTCCTGGATGAGCTTGTCGTAGATCCGTTTGGCTTGGCTGTGATCGACCGGGCTTTGAGTTTTGGTGCCGGTGCTGAGTGTTGAGCCACGACGGCCATACGCAAAATGAACCATGAAGCCTTCGCCTTGTGGACGAATGCTGGCTTGATACACCTTGTCGGATGAGCCCTCGCGGAAATAGAGGGTGATGCTTTCCATATTTTTGAAATGAAAAGGGCCGAACAATCCTGTTACAGATTATTCGGCCCTCGGGTTTTGTTGTTGGGGATTGTGCTAGTAGTTGTTGTAGGGGTCTCGTCGGCTGCTTCGAATGCGCATCTCAAGGATGGCACGGCCGATGTATATCATTCCACACACCAGGAGAATGCAGAGGAGCACCGACAGTGGGAACATCACAAAGCTGGACATTGTGCTAGTGAGTATTGCCACCCACCCCTTGACCTGTGCGAGACCCAAAGTGACCAGCGGTGCCACCATGATTACCGGAATGGCAATGGCGATGGCAATACGTGCATTCATTTTGGTAAACTCGCGCAAATGACCGGAAGGCGAAAGCCCGTGTTCCAGCGTGGTGAGGATGAACCTGAACACCTCGGCAGCTCTTTCGATGCCGCTGAGATGTGGGAGCTCATGATCGACCAAGGGAGATGGCATAGGTCTAGGCCGCCAGTGTTGTGTGATTATTCGTTTCAGTCGCTTGGCCCATGTGGGGTTTGCGACCGTTGAGTGATGGTGCGGAAGGGGTTGATCCTCCCATTCGTCGTGCTGATTCATAGAAGTGTTGGCGGGTTTTGGAGCCTAAGGCGGTTCCGATGATGAGGAGGAAGGCGCAGCCAACAGCGAGGGAACCGGCTGCAATGCGCCAGTGATCCAGGTTGATGGACTGTGACAAGAGACGGGATTCCAAGACTCCGATTCGCTCTTTGGCTTCATTGAGGAGTTCAGTGTCTTTGGAAAACCAACCTGCGTGTGCTTGTGGTGAGAACAGGAGCAGGCCGATGATGAGAATAAGGAGGTGTTTCATTTGGGTGGTGGGTTGGGGTGTATAAAAGGGGTGAACCTCGATGAAGAGATCCACCCCCTTTAAAGGTTTCAGTGCCAGCGTCTGCATTCACCGAAGTACTCGCAACCCATGCAGGCGAAGCTGGGCGATGGATAAAACTCGGTTCGACCCAGTTCCTCGTAGTAGTTGTCCATGAGGTGAAACAGGCGGTGTTCCTGTTGTTGCGTCATGGGAGGAAGGTCAGTGATGCAGAGCTTGGGATTCTTCAGTTTGACCAGGTGATGCAGTTGAATGCCGGTTTCCTTTTTGCCGGTGTTGTGGCGGTAGAGGATGGCATAAGCGCTGGTCTGGGTTTCGTGGAGGTGCTCGACTGATGCTGCGTTGGGTGTCGAGGAACTGGTTTTGAAGTCGATGATGGTGCCTTGTTGGACCAGATCGAGAATGCCGATAAGGCGTGGAAGCCCTTGGTGGCTCAGGTCGGCTTCAATGGACACTTCTACGGCGTCAGGTTTTGTGAGCGCCATGGAAGCACTTTGCCTGATGTAGGTGTCAAGAAGTCGCCAGCCTGTGGTTTTTTCGTCATCTTCTTCGCCGGGTTCCCATTTGACGGAACCTTCGGAATCGTCCGCCCATGCCTTTGAGAACTCGTCGTGTAGTTCCTTCAGCGAGAGCGGTTTATTGAGCCAGCGTGCTTTGTTCCATGCCTTCAAAGCAGAGTGAACAGAATTGCCGAGATGGAGCGCAGCCGTTTTGGGTTTCTTGAGCTTGAGCACGTAGCGGAAATAGAACTTCAGCCGGCATTGCAGAAACAAAGACAGCCGAGAGGCCGAAACTGTATTCTGCAAGCCGGTGATGATGTCCTTCACGCTGGGCTCTTTGGGTGGAGCTTCAGCGAGCGTGTTCATGCTGCTTGGTGGTTGGTGGGTTGTTGTTGCTGCCAGCGTGTTTGACGTGGCGCTGGTTTACCTGCCTTGAGAAGCAGATCTTCGATGAGCTGTGACGCCTGCATCTTGTTGAGCTGCTTGACGCCAATACCGAAGAGCTGCTGGGACAGATCTTCGGCTACCGGCTTCGTGATGCTGGGGTTCTCATTGACGATGCGAAGGATGAATCCCTTCTGACCGTCTGTGCAGTTCCAGGCATCACTCTGCTGGTGTTGACCGTTGCTGTGCTGACGACCATTGCCGTTGAGCTGGTAGGTGCGTCCATTCTGCTGCTGATGACCGTTCCCATTTGATTGAGGACGGCCATTGGCTTCAGGAACAAAGCCGGGGTGTTGGATTTCCTGATCGACGCTTTGTTGCAGAAGGGCGTAAAGCTTCTGCACTTCGGCTTCGACCTGGCTGATGTCGGTGAGTTCGACTTCGACGGATGCAGAGAAGCTGTGGCTCGAATATTGAGGGAGCCCGAGCTTCTTGCTGTAGTTTGCACTGAGCTTGATTGCCATGGTGTTAGAGGTGCTGAGTTTGGTGGTGTGATGAAGGCACGAAAAAAGCCAGACCGAGAAGGCCTGGCTTGATGCGTGGGATTGTGTGCTGCTTTGAGTTCTATGCCGCTTTTGACAGCTCAGAACGTGGTGGTGGTGTGATGTCCGCTGAATGCAGAGTCGTCGCTGTAATCCATCCAGGGGAACCACGAAGGGCATTGAGCAGAAGATCGTCCGTGAGTTTTGTCATGGGGATCTTTCTGTTCTTTGCCTCGTGATACAGGACGGCCACAAGAAACCTGCTCATGCGCGGAGAATAATGACGTGGTTTTGCCATGGTGTCTCCTGAATGTGGATGATCGTGAAGGGGACCAACGCGATCATTATAATATACCCGAATCCCGATGTTCTCAGGAGGGGGGCTATTCGTTTGGAGGTGTGGCACCCGATTGAGGAGCCGTGGCCGATTGGACCGCCTGAACGAATTTTGCCGACATCCAACGTTTAACGAATGGATACAGCATATAGGCCAGAACGCAGAGGCCAAGCAGAGTGTACATTGGCACGAGTGCAACACCAGCAAGACAGACCCAGAACGTAATAGCTCTTGGGTAGTTGTTAAAGGCCCTGGAGATTAAATGGATGATGGCGATATAATTGACTATCAGCACCAACCAGAAGAAGCCGTTCGCAATTTGAAGGTGAGACATGCCATCATCCCCTTGTTGCACTGCGAAGAGATGGGTGTCCTTGCACAGGCTCACGAGTATGTTGGCGACGATTATGCAGTAGATGGCCAGAGCGCCGAGCCATTTGGTCTTGGGTGGGATATTTTCGAAATGGATGCTATCGAGGTTCATTTGCTTGAGGTGTGTTGATGGTTTGATGAGAATTGGAGAATCCATTGCTCAATCTGCTATACCCGGAACGAGCTGAACTTTAGAGGGGGGGGAGTCTGGCTGTGCCGATCACTGCCTCTGGTTTTCGTTGATCTTCTTCTCAACGCTGTCGAGCTTGCGCGACACTTCATCGAGCTTGTCGATAACGTCTTTAATTTTGAAAGCGGAAATGAGCCAATCTCTGAAATACCCGAGAATGGCACACAAGATCCCAACGACGATCGCGATACAGATGCCTATGGACAATTCCTCCCCCCAACCCATTGCAAGAAAGCTGAACATTTTCATATCGGTTTGAGGGTCATTTGTTTGCCGCCCGGACGCAGTAAAGGATCAGCTCCATCATCGGCTTGGGCAGATAGAGACGGACTGCTTCAAGTGGTTTCCAATTTGTCCCCCTGCTTCCTGAATTGGTCAGGTCAGGATTCATGAGGAGGCTGTCGATTCTGAGCACGTCCACTGGTCCTTTTGGCTGTCCGTAGCTGTATGTGGCGCTATATTCGTGCCAGCCATACTTGTCTTCAAAGGAAGGCTTGTGGTCGATCCAGAGCCGTTTGCTGGCCTTCGTTCGAGAAAGAACAAAATCATAGCAGTGCCAGTCAGTGCTCTTGTAAGGCGCGTGAACCTGATCGGCCTTTGGAGATTCCGTCACAAGCTGAATTGCCACCACCTGATCAGCCTTATCGACAACGATGTAGAGCTTATTAAAGTGACCGTCGAAATTCCCGTCGAAGACATAATGGGAGAATGAGTCTTTGGGGAAACCAGCGCAACCCACCTTGTTTTTGGCGACGACCTTTTGAATGAGATTGAGCTTTTCCTTGGCTTCCGCGTAGGGCATCAAATACGTGACCCCCTGATAGATGGAGATTCTCGGAGTGGAAGAGATGTCGGCTGAAGGCTGGGCAAATGGAGAGAGCAGAGCACCCAGATCTTTCATCGTTGCACTGCCTCCTTGAATCGGAGTTTGCCATCCTCGATCCAAAACTATGGTGCCTGGTGGAATTGGAGGTGTTTGGGCAAATCCTACTGATGAAAGGAATGCGAAGGAAACGGCAAGGAAAACGGTAGTGATGTTCATGGCGGCTATTTCAAAACTCGCCACCAAGAAGGCGGGATCTGAGAAATCCCGCCATGGTGACCGGAGAGTTAAGAAGCCGCGCGAACACGACCGCGACGGCCTTTAGCCGCGAGGCCTGGACATAACCGCCGCCTCCCGGCCATTATTCATGGTCTGGAAGCGACATGTTTCCGGCACATGTCCGCCGGTTCGTGCGAGGTTCTTAAGCCCCGGTTCTGGTCTCCCAGAACTGTTCAAATGCTAACGGGGAGCAGGACGCAGTAAAGGAATTTCTCGATATTCACGCCAGAGTCTTGTGCTTAAACCATCTGCAATGAAGGCGCCCTTACAATGGACAGGAGTGCACACTGCCTGCTATTTTTACTGCTGCGCAAAACCAACACACCTACTCCCCGCCCACATGAAGAGAATATTAGGAATCATTCAGACTATCGCGGGAATTGTTACGGGTTTGGCGGCATGGCTTCTCTGGCTAAATATGGTTACGCCTGCGCAAAAACGTTCTCAGGAAATGACGCAGACCCTGAACTCCCTACGCAGCGCGCTTGCACAGCTGCAGCCACAAGTGACCCGAATTCCAGAGACCTCCAAAGTCACAGCTAGGGGCTTGAACGATTTAGCAGATAACCTAATAAGCATTGGCAGCCAAATTGACCATCTTCTTGACGTATCCACAGGAACTGTCGAGGCAATTACGAAGGCATCGCCTGCGCTCGATGACGCGGCAAAGGGCCTGGATTTAGTGGCTAATATCACAGCTTACATACCTGGAAAAGATGTGCTGAATGAAAGAACCAAATAATATGAGGATGCCAAAAACATTCGCGGACTGCGAAAATCAGTAGATGCAAGCCTTCTAGAAAGCAAAACCGCTCTCAAAGAAATTAAACCTCAACTCCGTGACAGCCTGAATACAACGGCCCATCTACTGCGACGATATGCCAGTGATTTGAAACTCATGGAGTCTTCTGTGCTTCCAATTATTCCCCCGTTATTGGAGAAAACCTCCACGTCTGTCGCAGGCCTCACAGAAAGCGTTTCTCAGGCATCTGAGGTGCTCAAATTGCTATGCATCACCCTCGGCGCTATTGGCATAGCATTCTGTTGTTCTGGAGCAGCTCGTATATTATCGTGATCTGAGCATATTATTTTCAAAGCGCGAGCGAAAGCACATAAAGCAAATGAATCAGGCACGAGTTCTATCGAATGAAGAACCCAATGACAAATTTAGCAAACATCCAGCGTGAACGACGACAAGAGACGTGCGACTTGCAGCATTTGATCTCACCGCAATGTCTGCCTCATTTTTCTACCACCTCCCAATATTCATTTTCTACGAAACGCGCAAACTTCTCAGTATAAAACGTTTCTCGATAGTGTCCGTCTTCATCGAGAATGTAAAAACTACCATCATTCTTCATCACGGCGCTATACTTCATATTGGCTTCGTAGGGTGCCTTGAAGCAATAAGCTATCCCATCTTTCTCGCATACCCTGTTGAATACGGAATAGATAAAGAGGACCCGCGCTTGACGGAGGATCTCGTTGGCCTCGGAGATGAATTCTAGATACCCCTTGGGGTCACCTATTGTTGCCATGTCAAAGTCGTCCTTCAGTGGCCTGATATTGTCAGTCCACGGCTTTTCCTCGAAGTGATTGGAGATAGATTCGATCTCTCGGGCTAGCTTCTGGATTTCGTCTTGCTTCATAACAAATATTTTTCTGGCTGACGTCTAAGATGCGTCGATGACCGTAAAACTCCGCTGAATCGCTCGATGACTACCAGACGTTGTCACCAGCTTTTTGCCCTCCATTATTGATCATGGTAGTGGTCGCGACTCGTCTGAAACTGTTAAGGACTGCTGGGTTTGCAGTGGTGCCAAACGTTGAAGCAAATTCCGAGTAGCCGCAGTCATTATATCCGATCCAGAGGCTTTGGCGCGTGCCTGCTCCAGTAAAATATTCTGCGCTGTCTCACGTTCCGAGGGATCTATCTTATTCCACCATCCATTTTCGTCCTTCAGAACGTGAATCTTGCTCATTTCACACGAGATCAACTTGGGTTGTTGGTGTCGGAGAGTAACTGCCTTTCCGTCGGGAGAAAAGTCGATTGAGAACGACTCATCGACCGCGAAACCTGCCTTCGCTGTAAAATCCCCCTTCAGTTCAAGACGTTTGGTGCTACCTGCCCAAGCCACCTCATAGATGTATGTGTGCTCAAATGTCTTCGACGCAGTAACGATTTCAGTCAGCTCGGTGGATGGTCCAAAAACGGTGTTGGTTCCAACAGTGACCCTTGGCTCGAAACCTAGAGCACGACGAACAGCCTTTGCGTTTCGCTTCACAATCTCAATACCGCGTTCAACCGCATCAATGGCTCCATCCTTGGTAGCTCCAGCAGTCTCCTGAACGCCCTTGAATGACTTCTCATAGAGAAAATATGCCCCTGTGAGCGCCACCGTTAAAACCAGTGCTACCGAGATGCCTTTGGCGAGAGTGTTTCGTGCTGAGGGAGTGCTCATCTTCGGCAAACAGTAGGGATGGTGAACAAGTTGCAAGGTTAATCAGCGACTTTATCGCTTCCCTCTATGGATGCAAATTAGGGAGAGCGTTCATGCGAATTATTTCGCTTTACTACGTTGCCGGTCAACAGAATGCGACTGTGCAATAAGCCTCTGAGGGCAACCAATGCGTTTAAGACGGCAGAACTGAATGTGTCCTGAGCGCGAGATCTGACAGCCGTTATGCCTGAACGCCAGAGGACTGCAAAATGTGGAACCATCACGCTCTTGCTGTTAATGATCTCACTATGCAAAATGACCAACGTCAGGGAGCTCGCCGGACTGATTGCCATTGTGAGTGTGATTCGTCCGGGCGCGTCCAATGGCTCCAAAAAACTCAGTATCACAAGGCGGTATCAGGGCCTGGAACCGGTTCATTAACCGCACCCCTCACTGCCTTGCAATGCATCTGGATAAAGCGAAGCCGAAAATAAGATGTGATTCACGATCATGCAGCAGCGCCATCATCATCCTGAGTTTGGCATAATCTTTGGTTATTAATTTCAGCAGAACGTGCATGGAGCTGCAGCAACGGTTAAGAAACCGTTGCTGCTGCATATCCACACACTGCACTAAACAACTGCAGCAGAGGTGCAAAATGCTGCTGCTGCACTACTGCACCTCATTTTCGGTGGTGATGGTTTTGTCGTTGAAACCCTTCCTATCACAACGGAATTTGCCGGCATGGAGGCAGTTCAGACATCTCTCAAGCAACTGAAATTGTTCCAAATCGAGAATCCGCTCTCGGTTCGGCTGGGGTCTGACTTCTTTCGTTCACTGCCGTCTGTGCCTGGGGTCTATTTCTTTTACGGCAAAGATGGCGAGCTGCTTTACATCGGCCAGTCTTTGGACCTGAGAGCACGTATTGGCAGCTACAGGCATGTGACTCCGGAGAAAAACCCCAAGCGAACACTGAAACTGGTGCATCGAGTGGAAGGAATGTGCCACGCAAACCGAAGCCATCGAGCTTGAGCGCGTGCTGCTTCTGGAACATCGACCACCGTTTAATCGTGCCGGCGTCTGGAAGGGGGACCCATGGTGGCTGAAAATTGAAGCCAGATCGGACAGGCTGAATCTTGAACTGGTTCGTGAGGAAAATGGCACAGCCCCTCAACCGCCCCCCCCCTCAAAGCCGGGGATAGAGTGAGGCGATCCTCTCAACGCCAGTCGCTGGTGCCAGACCCGCAACCCGAATGCGAGGAATGCAGCGAATCCGAATACCACGCCACCATCGAAGAAGAACTGCCCGTCAGCATGGTCGAGCTCGCAGACCTCGTACTCGAGTTCATCATTGAAGAACTGGGTTAGATTCGAACGATTAAGATGGTCGGCCGATTTTTTGTGTTTTGATTTGCACAAGGTTTCCGGCAACCACACGGATTGTGGAAAGCAGGACATGAAAAAAGAGAAGCTTACATCGCGGCGTAGCCCCAAGGCGAGACCTATAAACGTTAAAAATGGACCGCGCTTTGACGCATTTGACCTCAAGGTGATAGCAATCACCGCAATGGCTATAGACCACGTCGGCGCACTGATTTACCCCGAAGCTCTCTGGCTGCGCGTCATCGGCCGCTTAGCGATGCCCATCATCGCATTTCTCCTTGTCGAGGGCTATCACCACACGCGGCACCTTGGTCGCTACCTGCTGCGATTGCTCCTATTTGCACTGTTGGCCCAGCCTTTCTATCGCTTGGTTTTCCCGCACGGACTCAACGTACTTTTTGATCTGTTACTGGGACTGTGTGTGATCTGGGCAGTGGAGCGTATCCACTCGCGTTGGCTCGTGGCGGCTTTGCTATTCGTTGTGAGTATTGCTGGTTTTTACATCGCCTTGGATTGGTGGCATCTTGGCATTTTAATGGTCTTTGTATTCCATGCCACTCGGGGACACTTCGGCTGGACGGTCGCAGCGCTGGGTGGCTTATTGCTAGCGAATGCAGGTTTTTTTGCCGTCGTCAGCGCGCGCACAGGAGATCCGAGTTACCAGTTGATCAACTTCATCAACCTCGGCTGCATGTTGGCACTTCCTCTCCTGAGCCGTCACAACGGTCAAAGAGGGCGCGACTGGCGCTACCTCTTCTACACCTTTTACCCGGCCCACCTGTTGGTCATTTACGCAATTATGCATTAGCTGAAGAGCGAAGACCATGGGCATCCCCCCGGCTTCAGGAAACGCAATACTCAGCGCGACTTGGCCGCAGCCGCTGCTCGGCGCAGCTTGTCGCGGGATTGCACCGTTTTCTGATGGCTTATCCCATAGCAGACTTCACAAATGTTCAGCGATCTCTGCAGTGCGACCATCGCCTCTTGGGCGTATGTTTGACGTGCATCGCGTGGCATGGCGGGCGTCGTGGTGACCACTTCGTTAAGTGACTGCGCGAAGGCCTCCAGGTAATTGGCAAGCGGCGGGTACTCAGGCAGAACCGCACTGGCGATTTCGACCAAGGCCCGCGCGTAACGTTCCTTGGCCGCGTAGTCCTTGAGCGACGAACAACAATTGATGAGCGGAAGATAACAATTAAAAACGAGAGAGTGGGAAGGAGGGAGGCAGGCAATGGCCGATCTTAACAACGATTCAAATGTGTGGCGTAGCGAAGCCGCTGCCCCACCAGCCAATCCCTGAGAATATTCGAGCATCGCCTTTTGCAAGCGCTCGCGCAATGGTGTGAGGTAAGTGTCGAGAAGGTGTCCGTAGGTGCAGCCCGCGTGGCAAACTGAGCACTCCCATTTGGCACTGCGGTCGCCCAACCGGTCCGTAAGCACATTGCATTGATGCAATAAACCAGAACATCCCTTCGTCTGGTCGCACAGGATGGCGGAAACAAATGGTTCAGCACCGATGAGGCGGGCTTCCTCATCGCCAACCGGAGTCTGATCACAACGTCGGCAGTGACATTTGAAAGACTTGCTCAACCACAGTTCAGCCAGGCGTTCATCGCGTGACGCGTAAAGCTCCGTGTAATTTACGCAAAGCTCTTCACCTTCGCGCACAGTGCGCAGGAGGCGAAATACCAACTGCGCCCCCTCATTGGTGTACGTGCAGTTGGGCAAACACGAGTGGTTGAAGATAGAGCCCAGCGGGAAGAGTCCAAAGCCAAAGGATTCATCGGTGTGACTCGCGCGGTTGAGGCCGTGTGCATTAGCATTAATCTGGGAGGCCCACGTGAAGAAAAGGTCGATCGGAGGACGGATTTCTTCTGGCAGTTTGTTGCATAGGGATGTCGCCAACGCCCGTAAGCTGCGGCGCGACGCAGAATCCGATGCTCCAGCGTTGCTGAGCATCTGAGAAAATGCCTCGGGACCAGCCTCGAAAGCCAACGGATCGGAACCTAGCGTTTCGCGCTCCTTTGGGCACTGGCGGGGCGGCAGACCGGCAGCGCGCTTTGCAACAAGCGCAAGAAGGGCTTGCACCAATTCGAGAGGACATTGATGCCGGGCCGCGATTGTTGCCGCGTCGCCAAGAATTGCACAGATTGGCTGGTGCAGCGTGGCATGTTCATCACGACACTTTTTTGAGCAATAGCGCGCATGCCCGCCACAACCTTGACAGATCACCCAACGAGCATGGGATGACTTGGAGGGTGTGAATTCGTTTGCGCACGAGTGACACACCAACTCTCTACCTAGCCCCGTGGGAATCCAGATATGACTCACCTCTCGCAGCAAAAGAGTGCCGGGCGGCTTTTCTGTGAGCGCATGAGTTGCAATGGCATGCCTGCCCAGTGTAGCAGAACAGCCGATCTTGAAAAGGAACTCCGGTGAGTCTGCGACACGTGCAGTGAGAACATCGGCGAGAGGGGCATGCTCCTGGGTAACGCGCTGAAACACTCGGCGAAGAGCACCACGACACCAGTGGATCAGTGATAACGACATGACTTGGTGGGGGAATCCATCCTGCCGCAAAATGGCAGCTCAGCGCGGCTTTTAACCAGACGAACACTGGCACAAGCTCGAAATATGAAGCAGCGCCGATCAATAAAGCGTGTGATCATGCACCTCGACTACAAAGATATAGTCCAGAGCAACGACACCCAAGCGCTCGAATCGCCGCCCTCGGTGGTGCCATTGAGTCGTAATTTGACAGTGCCTAACTCGGTGAGGGCAGTGACACCAATCGAGCCAAGCATCCAAGTGTCATCAGCGTTCGACATCATTAAGCTGAAGTTGGATCCCGATGATAGACCATTCACGGCGGAATTTCTCTCACTCAATTGTTGGTAAAGGCCGACTTCTCCAGTCACTGCCATGGAAGGATTGATTTCGTAAAGCATGTTCAGACCTGCTCGCCCTTCGATGGAGTGATCGTTGCGGGAAGCATAGACGGCAGGAGCCGCGCCCCCCGATTCGCTATAGCCGTGGACCTGTGATTCAATAAAAGACAAGTCGACGTAGGGTGAGAATTTGCAGCCTGCGACAGCGAACGAATTTTCCCAGTCAACTCGTGCGCGAAATGCCGATGTCGCCACATCGGTCTCGCCCTTTGAATTGTCCGTTGCCAATCCGGTATTGTATGCGCGCATTATTTCCGCATCGGATTGATTGTAATAGCCAGTCAATGTCATCCATGCATTCGAGCCTAGCACTTTCGCCGGAAGGATTAATTCCCCCAGCAGATAATCGCCGCGCAGTTTCTGGGTGCCTCCCAAGTAGGTATCGTGATCGCTCCACGATTTCCCCAAGCCAATACCGAGTTGGATTCCAGAAGAACTCAAGACGCGCGAGGCACCGATTTCAGCGATGCCCAAACTACCATCACGCTGAGCATACTGATCCTCCCCCCAATCGCCGCCGACCCAAACCGCATAGCCCTTCCCCGGAGCGACACGATAATCCATCGGATGCCCATGCAGCCCGTGCAAGACCATCCCTCCGGTGCGCATTGCCGTACGAGAAATTTGAGCCTGTTCCGTCAAACTCTGTTCATCCAAGCGGATTCGAAGCACCAGATGCAGGGTGGATTCCTTCAGGATATTGTAATCCGCGAGTGTCCTGCCATCCTCCAGTTGTTTGCCCGCAAAAATAAGCCGTTGTTGATCGGGAGGAATACCTTCCTTGTCTTGGATCTTCTGCTTCACATTCTCGATACTGTCGGATGAGTCCACATCGAGCGTAATCGTCTTCCCCGTCAACGTTTTGACGAAGATTTGCATGCTTGCATCGGCCTCTGGCACCAAAGCGATGCCAAAGATTATGGTGAATAACCAAATGATTTTGTTCATATTTAGTCTGCTCTGAAATTGCTTTTGAGTGTGCCGGGTCGAGTTGGCCCTGGATGTGGAACGGGGACGGGGTGTGAGGGGGGCTGTCCAGCTCATGACTTGCGAGGAAATGTCGCGGTACCTGGATGCAGCTCAGATCGACATTGTCGGCACATCAATCAGAGAATATACTTCAACCGGATCGGGCTGTCCCTTGACGGGGTGGATGCCGACATTCTGGTAAAGATGGTGGCCCTCCTGCCAGTCCTTTAAGAAGGGGGCGCCGGCAAGCACGGGCACCTGTAGCTTG
>NZ_JBIPNG010000502.1:0-4670 GCF_044373815.1 Prosthecobacter sp.
CCACCACCATGCTGGAAGCCCGCGATGGCATTCCGCATGGCGAGGTGAAGCGCAGCTCCAATGCGCCGAACTGCTCCTACTTCGTGAACTGGAAGACCAAGGAAGATTCAATGACCTGGGACATCGACGTACATACCGCTGGTGATTATGAGGTGAGCATTGATTACGCCTGCCCGGAGGCGGATGCCGGAGCAACGGTGCAGATGAGCTTCGACGGGGCCAAAACTGCGGGCAAAGTGACGCCCGGCTGGTTTCCGCGCCTGCTGGACGACCAAGACCGCGCCTCGCGCAAAGGCGAGAGCTACATGCGTGATTTTCACAGCCTGCCACTGGGTGCGATCAAGCTGCCTGCCAAGCGCGGACTGCTGACGCTGCAGGCGCTGGAAATCCCCGGACAGACTGTCATGGAGGTGCGGCGCGTGACGCTGACCCTGAAGACAAAGTGATTCATGGCATGAATCCTGATGTGGACGTATGGCTCCAACCAAGGATAATTCTCCCCCAACCCAACCTCTTCATGAAATTGTTCCGCGCCTCTTTCCTCGCTCTTGCACCGCTGATCCTCGCTGCCTGCGGGGCCATCGCCCCGGCGCCTAAAACGACTTCAGGGATCGTGGTCGGGCCGAATGAGGTGCGCGAGTGCGGGCAGGGCAGGGTGGAGTTTCCCGCCGGTGTGTACACCGCAGAGGTCGTCTCAGAAAAGGGCACCTACTACCTGGCTCCAGCACTTCTCCGCACCAAGGGGGTCTTGCTGGGCCGTGGCGAGCGGGGGGGCATTTTTGTGTCCAATTTGGCAGGCAATCCGCAGGCCGCCTGGTTTGGCGACGTGGGTGAAATCTTGGAGGAAAAGCCAAGTACGCTGTTTTCGGCCGTGGGAGTCAGCGCACCGAAGCTCTGGCCCTACACGCCCAAGATTCCTTTTCAGGTGAAAAAGTGATTTCCGCGCGCTTTGACCTACCCGTTCCCCCACAAGTGGAGGTCTTAAACGTAAGTACTTTGTCTTAGCGCCCAGTTTTCGTTGCGCGAAACGTTATAAAAACTATAATTCGGGGCGTTTATGAACAGCCGCCTCATCACATGGTCACTCGCCTCCGCCGTCCTGCTGGCGGGGGGGATTGCGGCAGTGAAGGAGGGCTGGCTAAATGGATGGGAAATGCGGCTGGGCGAACTGATGACGAGCCCCGGCGCCCAGTATAGCGCGGCCAAGTTCCGTCTCGATCTGGTGGATCAGTTCAACTATTCGCGCATGGCGGAGAAAACGCCGACCCTGCGGGTGGATCCTGAAATGGAGGCCTGGCTGGCCCGGGAGTTTCCGAAAATCGACACGAACGACCTCAATAAAGTCACCGAGCTGGTGCAGGAGGGTATGCCGCGCTACTACCGGGTCTCCGTCTGTTCCGCCAGCAGTCCAAGCCTGCGCGAACTGCTTCAGCGCTTTCATGAGTATTCGCACCGTTCGCAGCCGGAGATGACGCACATGGCCATCGCCCTGCGGCCACGTGCCAGCGGACTGATGCATGAGGCGCTGCTCGTGCTTGGCCAGCGCCTGCGGGATTTCACACCGGAGGCATTGACCCAGTCTGGCGACGAGCCCTTTTTCAGCACCTGCGTCCACTGCAAACAGCCGCACTTCATGAAGCTCTCACGGGCGCAGCGCAGCATGGCGCTCGAGTGCCCGAAGTGCCACCGCAAGTACGCCGTGATCGCGGCGGACAGCGCGGGCCGCTTTCACTATGTGAACGAGTTCCTGACAGGTTACGCACCACCGGCGGCGTTTGCGAAAAACCAGTCGCGTGTGCAGCAGCTCTTCACCATCTGGTCCGCCGTACACTCCAACTGCCGCTACACCAACGACCCCGGCGCCAAGGCGGGTAGCAGCTTTGCCAAGCCGGAGCAGACAGACTGCTGGCAGTTTGCGGATGAAACACAGCGACTGCAGCGAGGCGATTGCGAGGATTCCTCCATCTTTCTGGCGGACTGGCTGATGTCCCGCGGGTTTCAGGTGCGGGTGGCTCTGGGCCGCTATGGCGATCTCGGCGGGCATGCTTGGTGCGTGGTGAAGATCGAGGACAAAGAGTACCTGCTGGAATCGACGGAAAGCCGCCCTGATCCGAGTGATCCACCGCTCGCCAGCCGCGTGGGCAGCCGTTACGTGCCTGAGGTGCTGTTTGATCGCTTTGCCATCTATGTGCCCACCAGTGCCAGCCGCTCATGGAAGGGCGACTACTGGTCTGCCAACACCTGGACACGGGTGGAGCCACGAGCCGAACTGGGCGGCGATCCGATCCTGGCACGGGCACCCATCGGAGGAGGTAAATCGGGGCAGAATATTCTCGACCCTGCGACTTCAGCAGATGCCACCCGCCTCGCGCGCACGACCTTCGCCAGCCCCTCTTCCCCCACGTTTCTCAACATGGGGGATATTCCCGTGGGGGCCAAAGACTGGCGGCAGTCCATGGTGCCGAAGCGCACGCCCTGAGCAAAACAGGAGCGTTGGGGCATCAACATAAGTTGACGCCCTGTCATGCAGCATCCAGCATCTTGTTCTCATGCTCGCCAGCATTGCCATCCTTACGCTGTTCGGCATCCTGCTCATCATGCTGGAAACCTTCCTGCCCGGCTGGGTGGCTGGCATCCTAGGCACGATCGCCATATTCACCGCCATCTGGCTTGCCCTGATGTCAGAGGAGCTGGTCGGCTGGACTTCCAATCAGCGGGTGGTGCTTGCGCTGGGCATCGTGCTGTTTGCGATGGTGGTCTTGATCGGCTGGCTGCGCTGGTTTGCCGTGAAGTTTTTCCGGCGTGCGCTGACTCTCACTACGAGCATTGAGACCCCGCCTGCTGTCGGAGCCGCCCCGGGCACGCAGGGCGTGGCGCTCACGGAACTTCGCCCGCTGGGCCGTGCTGAAATTGACGGCCAGCGCTACGAGGTGCGCTGCCAGAACGGCCTCGCCGCTGCCGGGACCCGTGTCGAGGTGATCGCGGCGGAGCCCGGCAATCTTCTCGTGCGCATCGTCTGAGTCCCTTTTTTATCTTCAACCCACATACCACCCACTCATGGCTACTCTCGAAATATTCCTCATCGGCGCCGTCATCATCGTCGCGCTTGTCCTGTTCCTGATGGTTGCGAAGTTTTTCAATCTCTGGCTGCGTGCGCGCATCGCTAATGCGCCGGTCAGCTTTCCCACACTGCTGGCCATGTGGCTGCGGGGAGTGCCGAATGCCTTGATCGTCGATACGCGCATCACGGCTGCCAAGGCCGGCATTCCCATCGGCACAGACCAGCTGGAAGCCCACTTCCTGGCCGGTGGTGAAGTGACGCATGTGGTGCTCTCTTTGATCGCCTCCGACAAAGCTGGCATCCCGCTCGATTTCAACCGCGCCTGCGCCATCGACCTCGCCTGTAAAGGCACCAGCAAAACGGTGCTCGAAGCCGTGCGCACCAGCATCAACCCGAAGGTGATCGACTGCCCGCATCCCGACATGGGGCGCGGTGGCAAGATCGACGCCGTTGCCAAGGATGGCATCTCCCTGCGCGTCCGTGCCCGAGTGACCGTACGCACGAACCTCGACCGCTTCGTGGGTGGTGCCACGGAGGAGACCGTCATCGCCCGTGTGGGTGAGGGCATCGTCACCTGCATCGGTTCCTCGTCCTCTTATAAGGACGTCCTCGAAAATCCTGATGCCATCTCCAAGCTCGTGCTGCACAAAGGCGTGGACGCTGGCACGGCCTTTGAAATCCTTTCCATCGACATTGCTGACATCGACGTCGGCGAAAACGTCGGTGCCAAGCTCCAGACCGAGCAGGCTGAGGCCGATAAGAAGATCGCGCAGGCCATGGCCGAAATGCGCCGTGCCGCCGCCGTGGCACTGGAGCAGGAAATGTCCGCCCGCACCCAGGAGATGCGCGCCCGCGTGGTGGAAGCCGAAGCTCAGGTGCCGCTCGCGATTGCCGAGGCCTTCCGCAATGGCCAGCTCGGAGTCATGGACTACGCCAAATACAAAAACGTGCTCGCCGACACGGAGATGCGCAGCAAGATCGCCGGGGAATCCTCCGGCGCGAAATAACCCTGCGGGAGTTTTTTGACCATGCACCCACTCCTGCTGAGCAGCGATGTCGATCCTTTCCAGGTGGCGATCATTGTCATCGCGGTTTTGGCAGGCTTCGTAAAATGGCTGTGGGAAACCTGGCAGCAGAAGACCGGGGCGGCGCCAGCACCGCCACCCGACCCCGAAGAGCAGCGCCTGCGTGAAGCCGCCTGGCGCAAGCAGACCGGGCAGTCATCGGCTGCACCGCCACGCCCTGCCCCCGTGGCGGCACCGTCCGCCTGGGATGAACTGCGCAAGGCATGGAAAGAACTGCAGGAGACGGCCAAATCCAGCCAGGCACCAGCGCAGCCCCGCCGACAGCTCCCACCTGCCCAGCGCCAGCAGCCGCAACGTCCACCGCCCCCTCTGCCAGCCCAGCGCCAGCAGGCCCAACGCCAGCGTCAGCAGCCAGCACGCACTGCCGCAGCCGTGGAAGTGCCCACGCTGGCCGCCGTCAAAGCTCCTCCTGTGACTGCCGAACCGCCTGCGGTTGTCCTGTCCAAGCCCGCAGCTCCCGCGGGGTCCATTTTGGCCAATTTACGTCAGCTTCGCCAAGATCCCGCGCTCATGCGGCAGGCAAT
>NZ_JBIPNG010000109.1:0-15623 GCF_044373815.1 Prosthecobacter sp.
TGATGAAGAATCCCAAAGCTTGAAGCCGGCCGCCTGCGCCGGCAGCTATCAAAACTATCTTGATGGACTGACGCTGATCACCCGCGGAGATCATCCCTCAGGCCGTGGTCCGGCGGGACGCGCCTTTAGGAGCGGCACGCATGAGATTTCCAATGACATCGAGCACGATGAAACATTCTACTTTCGCGAGCGGGCCTTGGAACGTGGCTTTCGTTCCTGCGCCGCCTTCCCATTGAAACCTGGCAACATCCCTGTGGGGGTGCTGCTGATCTACGCCGATGAGCGAGACTGCTTTCAGGAGGAGGAAATCCGCGTGCTCAGCGCCCTGGCCAATGACCTTTCCTTCGCCATGGAAACCGTGGAGAGGGAGAAGGAACGCCAGCAGGCGATCGAAGCCCTGCGCGAAAATGAGCGCATGATTTCGACGCTGATGGGCAACCTTCCCGGTGCCGCCTACCGTTCTCTGATCGATGAAAAATGGACACTGGAGTTTATCAGTGAAGGCTGTTTGGAACTCACGGGTTACGAGGCGGAAGTATTCGCCGGCAACGGCGAGGTCTTCTTCGGTGATCTGATTCATCCGGAAGACCGAGAACATGTGCGTCAAACAGTGACAGAGGCTGTAGCCGCTGGGAAACGCTTTGAGATGAGCTACCGCATCCGCACGGCGGAAGGCGCGGTGAAGTGGATCTGGGAACGCGGTCAGGGAATCCCCTCCGAAGACGGCGTGATGCGGCACACGGAGGGCTTCATGACCGATGTGACTGAGAAGCGTCGCATGGAGTCACAATCTCTGCGCAATCAGCGCTTGGAAAGCATCGGGACACTGGCTGGCGGCGTGGCGCATGACTTGAACAATGTGCTCACCCCCATTCTGATGTCACTCACGATTCTGCGCATGAAGCTGCAGCAACCGCGCGACATCGAGTTGTTGAACGCCATGGAAAACAGCGCCAACCGCGGTGCGGAAATGGTGAAGCAGATTCTAAGTTTTGCGCGAGGTGTCGAAGGCCGCAGCATGCGCCTGCGGCCGCAGGATGTGCTCCAGGAAATCGAGCAGCTCATCCATGAGACCTTCCCCAAGTTCATCAAATGCCGCATCTCCTGCCCAGAAGAAACGTGGAACGTTGAGGGAGACCCCACCCAGCTGCACCAGGTGCTGCTCAATCTGTGTGTCAATGCCCGTGACGCCATGCCCGGGGGAGGCGAACTTGACATCACCATGAGCAATGTGGTCGTTGATGAACAGTTTGCCAGCATGCACCCCGACGCCAAGGCGGGACCGCATGTGGTCTTTGAAGTGAGGGACACGGGCACGGGCATTCCGCTCGAAGTGCGGGATCGCATTTTTGATCCCTTCTTCACCACCAAGGAAATGGGCAAGGGCACCGGACTTGGCCTTGCCACCACGCTGGGCATCGTCAAATCACACCATGGGTTCATCGATCTCACGAGCCGGATGGGCAAGGGGACAGTGTTTCGCATCTATTTACCGGCCAAAACGGATGTGGAGCACAGGGAAATCCAAGTGGTCGAATCCAAACGCTGTCTTGGGCAGGGCGAGCTGATCCTCGTCGTGGATGACGAATCCGCCATTTTGACCGCCACCAAGCACACCTTGGAAGCCTTTGGTTACCGGGTGGTCGCCGCCTGTGACGGGACAGACGCCATCGCGACCTTCCTGAAAAGTTCCGAGAAGCCGGCCGCGCTCATCACTGACATGATGATGCCCAACATGGACGGACCGACGCTCATTCAGGCGCTTCTCAAAATTCATCCCGACCTGCCGATCATTGGCGCCAGCGGTCTCAGCCACCAAATGCAGGCGCAGGTCAACAGCTTGGGAGTGAAGCATTTCCTGCGCAAACCTTACAATGCCGACTCCTTGCTGGAAGCGCTCGGCGACGTATTGCAGACGGCACGGAAGGCTGCCTGACCTATTGTTACTGCTCGTTCAATACGTTGTGCAGAGCCCGCAAAATGGTTTCGGCAGTGTAGGGCTTGGGCAGAAACTGCCGCACCCCTGTGCCCGCGGCTTTTGCAATACCACTGTTGGAATTGATGCCACTGGCGGCAATGATGCAGACCTCGGGGTTCATCTTCATCAAAACCTGAATCGTGGTGGAGCCGTCCATGACTGGCATTCGCATGTCGGTCAAAACCAGGGCGATGTCGTTTTGATGCTTGGAGTAGAGGGTCACCGCCTCCACTCCATCCGCAGCCAGCAGCACACGGTAGCCGTACGCTTCCAGTGTCTGTCGCGTGATTTCCCTCACGGCCGCCTCATCATCGACGAGGAGAACAAGCTCCTGATTGCCGCGAGGCAGCACCGGCTCTTCGACAACCGGCTGCTCCATGGCCTGAGTCGTCTGTGCCGGAAGATACACATGAAAGCATGAGCCATGTCCCAGCTCGCTGTAAACACGGAAGAAGCCGCCATGACTTTTCATGATGGCCAGCGAAGTGGACAGCCCGAGTCCGGTGCCCTTGCCCATTTCCTTCGTGGTGAAAAAGGGATCGAAAACCTTTGGGAGAATTTCCGGCGCAATGCCCACTCCATCATCTTCGACGCTGATCATGATGTGCGGCCCTTCACGCGCCTCGATGTTCATGGCGGCGTATTGCGCGTCGATCAAAATGTGTGCCGCCTTGATCGTGAGCGCACCTCCGGCAGGCATGGCATCCCGCGCATTGACGCAGAGATTGAGCAGCACCTGGTGGATCTGCGTCGCGTCACCTGAAACGGCATCGGTTTCCAGCAACTCATCCTGCAGCCGAAGCTGGATATTTTTTGGAAACGTGTCTCCGACGATGCGTGCCAGATCCTGCAGCAGACGGCTGATCTTCAAAGGGGTCTTCTGCCCTTCCATGCCCCTGGCAAAAGACAGCACCTGGTTGAGCATGTCGGCTCCACGACGTGCGCTGGAGGCGATGGTCTCCAGTGTTTCCCTGCAAACCTCATCCTTGATGTGCAGATTCAGCAGATCCACCGACATCATGATCGGGGTGAGCACATTGTTGAGATCATGCGCGATTCCACCCGCCAGGGTGCCGATGCTTTCCATGCGCTGGGAACGCAGAATCTGATCTTCCAGCCGTTTTTGCTCGGTGATGTTGGTGTTGATGGCCAGCACGCATTTGGGCCTGCCTTCAGCATCGCGCACCAAGGTCCAGCGCCCCTCCACGGTCACCTCTTTACCCGTCTTGGTCACCTGCAGGATTTCACCCGCCCATTCTCCATCGGTCAGCACCTTGTTGTTTTTTTCCTCGAACTGCGAATCATCGATGTAGAGCAGTTCGGACACTTTTCGCCCTCTTGCCTCCTCGGCGGTCCATCCATAGAGACTTTCGGCGCTTTTGTTCCAGTAGGTGATGTTGTGATCAAGATCACGCACCAGAATGGCATCGTTAGCCTTGTCGAGGAGTGAAGCCTGCTGACGCAGCATGTCCTCGACCTGCCTGCGCTCCCATTGGGCGAGCACCAGGGAAATGAAGTTGGCCATCGAAGTCGCAAAACTTTTCTCCTCTGGCAGCCAGGCCCGCAGCGGACCGACATGCTCCTGACAGAGCACTCCGGCCAGCACCCCGCCCACATGCAGCGGGGCATCCAGCATGGAAGTGATGCCTTGAGGTGAGAGGTAGCTTTCTGTGAACTCACGGGTGCGTGGGTCGCGCTGCGCATCATCTGCCGCAATGGTGTCATTTTGTGCCATGGCACGGAAATAGGCCGGGTAATCTCCACCCTGCAGTTCAAGCCCGAAGGAATGACGCCGCGCGCCCGCCTCAAACAGCATCTGACAGACAATGCTGCTGCGGTTTTGATCATACCGCCAGATGCTGACACGCTCCACTTCCATGGCGTGGGCGATTTCCTCCGTGATCAGACGAAAAGCCGACTCCAAATGGACTGCCTGCATCACGCCGCTACGTATCATCCGGGCCAGGGCGACATGCTGCCTTTCATATCGCAGATTGCTCTTCCACAGCCGGTCGGCGGCCTCTTTGCGTGCGGTGATATCACGCTGGACTGCCACAAAGTGACTCGTCTGTCCATTGAGACCGGTGATCGGCACGACATCAATCTCGACCCAAAAAATAGAGCCGTCTTTCTTGTAATTGATCAGTTCCTCCTTGCTTGGCAGCCCTTGAGCCAGGGCCTCGTGCATCCGGCCCAGTGCAAGCCGGTCGGTTGCCGGTCCTTGCAGGAAGCGCGGGCTTCGCCCCAATGCCTCCTCCCGTGTGTAGCCAGTCTGCCTGGTGAACGCCTCGTTCACAAAAACAATGCGCGGGCCGGGTTCATCGAGAGGCTCGGGCTCGGTGATGAGCACGATGTCATTGAGGTGGGCAACGCAGGCTTCAAGCAATCGCAGCTGTTCCTGATTGTGGCGTGATTTCGTGATGTCTTTGCAAAGCACCACCATGTTCAGCGCCGCCCCTGATTGATCCCGGATGGCGGACACGCTGTTTTCCACCCAGGCCACCTCGCCATTTTTGCAGCGATAGCGTTTCTCGACGATGAAGTCGCTGATTTCTCCAGCTATCAATTTCTGGTTCAGCACCTGCTTGCGTGCCACATCATCCGGATGCGTGACAGAGGCAAAAGATCTGCCGATCATTTCGTTTTCCGCATAACCGATGATTTGACAGTAGTGCTTGTTGATATGGAGTACGACTCCTCTCATGTCCGTGATCGCAAACCCAACGCTGGCATTCGTGAAAGCATGCCGAAAGCGCAGTTCACTGGTTTTAAACGCTTCCTCGGCCAGCTTGCGCTCCGTGATGTCATGCGCCGTGCCCACCATTCGCAAGGGCTGGCCGGTCCGCTCATCGAGAAATATCTGGGCGTCTTCGTGGATGTGCCGGACTTCGCCGTTTGGCAGAATGATCCGGTGGTCGATCGAATAGCGTCCATGGCTGCGGATGGCATCGCTGACCGCCAGCCGGATCATTTCGCGGTCATCAGGATGAACCGCACTGAAGAAAATTTCATTCGTGGTTTCGATCCCCCCCACTTCATAGCCAAAGATGCGATAAACCTCGTCTGACCAGCGCAGGGAGTTATTGCTGGTCACGTCCAAAACCGTCAAATCAAGCTCCCAGCTGCCGAAATGTGAAATGCCCTGGGCGGTTGCCATGGTGGCCTCACTTTGCCGCAGCCGCTCTTCAACTTTTTTCCTTTCGGAAATATCCCGGGCCACACTGAGCATCGAAATCATCTGGTCACCGGCATCACGCAAGGGAACCGAGTGCATTTCGATCCAGGACAGCGTGCCGTTGAGGCCAATAACGCGAAAAATCTGCTGCCCTGATTCACCCTCAATCACCTCACGGTGATGCTGCTGAAGCTTCTCCCGATCATCCGGATGCACCAGATCTACGAGCAGCCCCCCTTTGACCTCTGCCAGTGACCCGGCTTCGATGATTTTCAGGCCCACTGGGTTCATCTCCTGCAGCCGCCCTTCGCAATCGACGACCATCACGCACTCAGGTTCAAGATCAACGATAGCCCTTCCTTGCGCTTCTCGATGGCGCAGTTCGAGTTCCGCCTGCTTGCGTGAGGTGATGTCTATGCAGGTGATCAGCGCGCCCGAGCTGTCGCCCACCGGCAGCGGAATGATCGTGATTTCGATCCAGCACCTCGCGGCCGAGTCTGAAAGACATGATTCGATCCGCGCGCCCGCCGATTGCTCATCCAACACCTCCTTGAGAGTCTTTGCCCATCGAGCTCCCCCTTCAAACCGGGTTTCGCATTCGCTGCCAAAGAAATCAAAACAACTGCTGCCGCTTTCCGGCAGACGCAGATCCTGGCCAAAAATCTCCGCAAAACGAACCCGCCCGCCGTTCACTGCATGAACGATTCCAAGACTGTCCACCATGATGACCAGACTGCATTCGAGAGGCTGCTCCTGCGTATTCAGCGCAAAATCTGACGCGCCAGACTTCATGGATGCAGGGCTTGCAAAGCTACCACCTCCACAGGACGCAATTTCATTCTCAACTCCGGGCAGATAATACGTGGGCATTTCTTACGCCAGAGAAGTCTACGCGCAAAAAGACACATGATGGGAACACAACGGCCAAGTGGTGTGCGGCCTTGGAATGGATTTGCCTCTGCAAGCAACAGAAAGACAATAAAATATGGAGGGAACCATTCTCTTCCTTCGGTCATTGACGGGTGCGGTCAAGATTCTGTGAGCGCCAAATAATTCAGCGCAGACAATTTGAGAAAAATTCCATGCCCACTATGCAGGCTGGAGGAACTGCCAGCTTCTTTATTCGCAAGCCCCGGATGCCTTTATTGATGTCACTCCCGGCCCTGTTTCGCTGTGACAGCGCCACTCAAGCGTGTCCAAAAGCGCCCCCCACGTTGCAGCAGGCGGAAGGTTTCGTCTTTTCGATATCAGTGCCGTCTCGGGTCGTCCGCATGGGGCATCCATGATTCCCCGCGTTCTTACAGCCTTGCCGGCTGCAGGAGGGCCTGGCCTACGATGTTGAGCAGCTCCACCATTCCGAAGGGCTTTGGCAGAAAATTTTCGCCTGCCTTCAGCTCTTTCGCGTTGCTCAGAGTGGTCGGAGAGTAGCCGCAGGTGAAAATGACCGGGAGCGTGGGATCTTCCGCTGCCAGAGCTTTCTCCAAGTCGAAACCGCTGACGCCGCCGGGCAGCTTGACATCGATAAGTGCGAGTTTGATGACGGCCGACTTCTCACGCCAGATGGCCCAGGCTTCATTGGCATCTGCGGCGGTGAGCACCTTGTGCCCCTGGCTGGTGAGCACGTATTCCATCACCTGCCGCACAGAATCCTCGTCATCAACAATCAAAATGGTTGATGACTCGTCCCCACCGTTGGTGCTCAGGAGTTTTTTCTCCGGCGTGGGAGATGTTGGCACCGTTCCATTGGTGACAGGAAGGCAAATGGAAAACTCCGTGCCGACCTCCAAGACACTCCTGCCGTCGACCCAGCCGCCTTGCATGCGCACAAGCCCCTGCACCAGAATCAGAGCGATGTCCGCACCGCCTTCTTGATCTGATGAGAGTTTGGACGAGTCAAACAGACCTGCCAGCTCGGCAGGACTCATGCCCTTGCCTGTGTCAGAAATCGTCATGACCACATATTCTCCCGGTTTTGCCTCGGCATGAATCTGGCAGGCAGTTGCAGCGTCTGGAATGAGCAGCGGCCTGGTTTGAATCATTAATCTGCCTCCCATCGGCATGGAATCACGTGCATGGATGATGAGATTGAAAATGATCTGCTCCAAGGCGGCCTGATCTGCCATGACACTGGGCAGATCGGGGCTGTGGCTGATCTGGATGGCAATCTGCTCACCCATGGCTTTCTGCAGCATGGAGGCCTGTCCATCGATGATCTGACCGAGATGCAGCGGAGCCGGCTGCATGTATTCACGTCTGTTGAAGGACACAAACTGTGAGGTAACGCCCGCAGCACGCTGCGTGGCGAGGATGAGTTCTTTCAGAGTAGAGGTCGGCAGCGTGCTTGAGCCAGTGCCATCCTGATTTAGCTGCGCAGCTTCCAGATGGCCCTGAATCACAGTCAGGTAATTGTTAAAAAAGTGCGCCATCGCATCCGCGAAACGCCCCACGGTTTCCAGCCGCTGGTTCCGGCACAACTGGTCCTCCAACTGCTTGCGGTGGTCCTGCTCAAGCCGAAGCCGGTTGCTGACATCTTCAAAACGTGAGGCCACCTCCAGCAGTTGGGCATTCAGGCTCAGATTGCGGTGTGAGGTTTGATTCTCAGCACTGTGCCTGACGGAGAGTGTGCGAATGAGCTGGGTGATCTCGAAGGGGACCAGCCTGAATTTGAAGACTAAAAGATGTGGATTGGACCCTAAATCGATCGGGATTTGTTCGAATAATTCCAACTGGGAAACAGCATGCAGCACCACATGCAAGTCGCGCTGTGACTGCCATAAGCGATTGATGATATATCGATAGTCTTTCCCATAAAAAAGACGGCCATCCATAATAACCAAGGAAAATGGTTTGTGACTTTGAGCCGCTGCTTCCACCAACGCTAACGCTTCTTTCTCATTCGCAGTGCAGACCACTTCAGGAGCGGAGGCTGCAGATCTGGCTTTGTTGCTGCCATGCTCTGAACCCAGTGAAGCAGAGGAACTGCCACTATGGCTCATGTTCTGCAGTGCGTGGGATATATGCAGATCTTCCTGCAAGGACCGCTCTTCGGTCACAATCAGAATCCGGCTGCAGGCACTGAGGTTGTGCTGAATGGTATTTAGATACATGTGCAGAATATTAGCCTCGGATTTTTATAAAATTAATAAAACTAGGTTTATTTTGGCTAAATTCCAGACTCACAAGAATTCTTTCAAAAAAGACCGTGGAATGTCGATTTAGGTGTGACCTAAATAATGAATCAACATTTAGGTGCTAAGCCCGGCGGAATGTGGTTCTCCTAAATGCAGCGACATAATGATTTAAATTATTTAGCTCCCCCTCATGCATCCAATCGCCCTTGAAATGGAAAATAACTCAGCCTCAATGCTGCTACAGGCGCTGAGCAGTCTGTTAAAGGAAGAAGATGCTCAGCGCGTCGACCTCGCACATTTGTTGCACAAAGACATGGCTGGAGGTCTCGTGGCCTGCGCCTCGCTGGGTGAAATGATGCGGCACGAACTGGCGAACGGTGGGGACACGGCGAGCGTCGGCAAATTGCTGGGCAGTCTGGATTCCACCCTGCGGCAGACCTTGCAACTGGTTCGGGACATGACCGAAAAACAGTTCCCGCCCGTTTTGAAGGCCTTCGGGCTGCATGTCGCGCTGCAGCAGCTGGTGCGCAATGTTGGCGAAAATTTTGCCGGCTCTCTGGTCCTCCACATCAGCGGTGATGAGCCGTCATTCGATCTCGCCAGTCGGCTCAATCTGTTTCGAATCATGCAGGCGCTGTTAAAGCATTGCGTGCGTTTTGCCAACACCTCTTGGGTGGAGGTGACCTGCCGGGCATCTGCTGAAAAACTGGAAATCACCATCGATCACGATGGTGGTGACAGCATCTGGAAGGAGAACATGGCCGGATCTGAACTGGCCGTCATCGAAGCTCGGTGTGCCCTGCTGGGATCCCGTATGCAGGTCATGGGCGCCGGACCGGGCGGCAGTTCGCGAGTTTGCCTGATGGCGCTGCCATCACCGCAGCAGTCCGCAGCATAAACTTTTTACCGCATTGAACACTCTCATGCACTCTCCCCCGCCTTTCAGCATTCTGGTTGTCGATGATCATGCGCTGGTACGTGAGGCTTTCACGAGCATGCTGAAGGGGGAGTTTCCCCAGGCCACCGTAGTCTCCACCGGCACTTGTGCGGAGGCGATGGTTGAAGCCCGCCTCCACAATTATGAAATCGCCCTTGTCGACATCGAGCTGGGGGACCGGTCCGGAATGGAACTGACCACGGAACTGCGCACACTGCCCACCCCGCCCAGAATCATCGCTGTTTCGATGCATCAGGAGGAAACTTTTGTCTCGCGCACCATGCAGCTCGGAGCGCGCTCTTATGTGACCAAGGACGCCCCTCCGCATGAGCTGTTTGATGCGATTCGCTGCACCTTGGAGGGACGCAGTTACATTTCCAGAGAACTGGCGCAAAAGTTTGCAGACCGGTCCATCCGCAAAGGTTCCTCAGGGCAGGTGCATGAGAAGCTTTCCAATCGTGAGCTGGAAGTCCTCATGCAGCTGGCCCGCGGCAAAAGCCTCAAGCAGGTGGCGCTGGATCTGTCTCTCAGCCCACGAACCGTCGCAGTTCACAAGCACAACCTGTGTCGCAAGACCGGGCTCAAAGGGACCGTCGAAATTCTCAGATACTGCCAGTCCAACGGACTGGCTTAACTCAGCCCAACCCAACCATGAATACTCGCGTCGTTTCTTTCATTCTTGCCCTGGGTTTGACCTCAGCGGCGGTGCAGGCATCCGAAACCTTCTCCGTGGTGCCCGATTCCGCGCAGGCACTCAGCATCGTGGGCGGCAGATATGCCAATCTGAGCGATGCCTCCGCCGTTCGGGTCGCGCCTGCGAGCATCCTGAAGATCGAAAAAAGCGAACTGCTGATCAACACGGCGCTTTGGCATGGTGACATTTACGTCAAGCAAAATGGCGGGCAAGGGGTGCCGATGAACCGGCCGTGGGTGTTTCCCGCGAGCATGTATTTTGTGCAGCCCGTCATTCCTGGCAGGTTGTCTTTCGGCCTCGGTGTCAGCACCCCCTATGGCATGGCCGCCTCCTACCCCAAAGGCATGGGCGGCGCCCTGCGCTACGCACTGCCTTATGAGGCGACTTTGCTCACGGTGGACATCACCCCGGCGGTGGCAGTGAAAATAACCGATGATCTCAGCTTTGCCGTCGGACTCGACATCTTGTATGCCGACCTGACGATGAAGCAGTTCTACAACTGGAGCAATATCATTCCCGGTTCGGCGGAGGGAGACATCAAGATACACGGCCAAGGCTGGGGCATGGGCGCTTATGCAGGCATCAACTGGACCTTTGCCAAAAGACATCGTTTCGCAGTAATCGGGCGGCTGCCGGTGAAGGTCAATTTCAGCGGTGATTTCAAATCCACCAACATGCCACCAGCGCTGATGGGCGCCGGCTTCAGCGAGTCCAGCAGCTTTAAATCTGACACGACCTTTCCGGGCTCCATCTCCGTCGGTTATGGGTTCGACGTGACGGACCGTTTCACCGTGGGCTTGGACTTTAAATGGGCCCAGAACTCATCCCATGATGATCTTCCCATCCTGATCGGCAACAATCAGGCTCTGCTGGGGGGCTCGACCGGCAGCGTCTTTGGCTGGAGAAACTCCATCGATATTGGCACGGGGATGTCGTATCAGCTGAATGAAAACTGGGCGCTGCGCGGTGGTTATCTCTTTTCAGAAAATTCCCAGCCGCAGAACAGCTACACCCCGCTGGTCCCTGGCAATGACAGGCATGTCTTCAGCTTGGGTGTGGGCTGGCGGGGGAAAACTCGGGGAGTAGATCTCAGCTATGCCTACGTTTTCTATCCCACACGCGTGATCAGCGGGGCCGCCTCCTCCCCGGCCAACCAGTACGACGGCAGCTACAATCATCAATGGCACGTGCTGTCACTCAGCATCACGCAGAGGTTTTAATTCAAATATAATGACACCATGTTTTTTCTCCTCGTACGTCTCCGGCACCCTCGCTGGGCCATGCCAGAACACGCGGCGAGCTTTTTCCAAAAGGCTTGTGTTGTCATCAGCGAGCAAACCGCTTTAGCAGAGGATTCGTAACATGGAGAACAACGACAACGCACTTCCCAATCTCGCTTCCTCAGGGGAGCGGCTCAGTTTCATCATCTGCCGCAACAGCCAGGGGGCTGAAGTGCGCGGTACGCTTCACCGGCTCACACGCTATCTGGGTGTGTTTGAAGTATACAATCCCTACAGCATTGTTCAGCTCTCTGAAGTCCTGAATGACTTCCGGATCATGATGAATGACCGCGTGGTCTACACGGGCAGGGCCACCATTGCCAACTTGGTGAACACCGGCATCATGCTCATCTGCGAGGCTTCGCTCTCAGATGAAGGCTGGATCGACATCGACATCCTCTCCCCCTCGCAGAACAAGGGCCGCCTACTGACCGAGTTTGCCGAGTTCCTGCGGGAGACGGAGAAAAGCTATCGCGTCATGCCCGATTTCAAAATCGTGGTGGCGGACATGCACACCATGCTTTCCGACCTGCGCCGCTGGATGGAACAGGTGGAGCTGGGCGTGCGCTCGCTGCCCACGGGAGATCGCATCCAGGCGGAGCGTGAAGTCCTCCTGCAGATGGAGGAGCCCATCGTCCCCACGGTGTATCCCTTGATGAAACGCTTTGAGGAGTCTGCCGCCATCATTCCGCTGGAGCAGCAGCCGGTGCACCGCAGCTACATCAAGCGCCAGCTTCACCCGCTGGTGCTGTGTGCACCGTTTGTTTACCGTACGTACCACAAGCCTCTGGGCTATGCCGGTGACTATGAGATGGTCAGCATGATGCTGCGTGATCCTTATGAAGGCAGCTCGATCTTTGCGAAGCTGCTCAACAAGCTCTATCTGGACATCCCGCCGGTGATCGCGCACCGCAACCGCATCGTTTATTTGGTGGAGCAGCTCAAAGCTGAGACGACGCGTGCGGCCGGCCAGAATCGTGTCGCCCGCATCTACAACCTGGGTTGCGGCCCGGCCCAGGAAATTCAAAACTTCCTCACCCATGAGCCCATCTCCGACTCGGCAGACTTGCTGCTGCTGGACTTCAATGATGAGACCATCATGCACACGACGCGGTCTCTGGAAGATCTGCGCAACCGACATCGTCGCCGCACCGGCCTGCGCTTTGAGAAAAAATCCGTGCACCAAGTTTTGAAAGAGTCCGGACGTGCGGCGGCCCAGTCAGGCACCTATGACATGGTCTATTGCGCCGGTTTGTTCGACTATCTTTCCGACCGCATCTGCCGGCGGCTTCTGGAAATCTTCTATGATCTGCTCGCACCCGGCGGATTGTTGATCGCCACGAATGTGCACCCCAGCAATCCCTGGCGGAACTGGATGGAGTATCTGGCCGAATGGCATCTCGTTTATCGTGATGAGGAGCAGTTCCTCAAGCTGGCGCCCGATCGTGCGCCCCCTGGGTCCGTTGTAGTGAAACCAGATGCCACGGGCGTGAACATCTTCCTCGAAGTACGCAAACCTCTCGATGCCTGATGCTTCTCCAGTTTTAGCTGGTGGCCTGAAAGGAAACTTTCAGGCCTACGAGCAGGACATCCGAGTCCGCAACTATCAGCTCTGCGGCATCCTTGCCGTCGTGTTCATGCTGGCCGGGAGTTCATTGGACTGGGTGGTGTTTCAGGAGGAAGGCGTGAAGCGCTTCTTTCCCGCACGTGTTCTCTCCGCCGTGGTCAGCGTCCTTGTCTGGCTGGCTTTGACCACCGCTTGGGGCAAGCGCATGCACCGCCTGCTTGGCCTGCTCATGGCCATGCCTCTCATTGTCGGGATTGCATGGATGATCTACGCCAAGGGGGGGGCTGAATCACCCTACTATGCCGGGCTGAATCTGGTGATGCTGGGAGCCGCAATTCTCATGCGCTGGACGCTGCAGGACAGCATCCTGGTGGTGGTCCTCACGGTGACGTCCTATCTGCTGGCGTGCTTTTTCCATGGCCCGATCGTCAATCGCAGCATCTTCTTCAACAACTTGTACTTCCTCTTCGTCACCGGGGTCTTCACCACCGCCGGCACTTGGTTCTACAACACCATCCGCTTCTCCGAGTTCAAGCTGCGTCACGATCTGGACCTCAACCGCGCTGAACTTGAGGCCAGCAACCAAAAACTGCGTGAGCTCGACGAGGCCAAAAGCCGCTTCTTTGCCAACATCAGCCATGAACTTCGTACGCCGCTGACCCTGCTCATTGCTCCACTGGAAAGCCTGATCCAGAGCGCTGAATCCACCCGCCCTCAGGAAGAACGTGACCTGATGGCCACCATGCATGGCAACTCCATGCGCCTGCTCAAGCTCATCAATGATCTGCTGGATCTGGTGCGCCTCGAATCCGGCCGTGCCCAGGTTCACACCAAGCGCGTGAATGTGAACGATTTCATCGGCGGTCTCGCCAACGCCGTCGGCACCGTCGCAAAAGACAAGCGCATCCATCTGCATTCTCATGTGGATGAGGATCTCGGCACCGTGCTCGCCGATCCGGAGAAGCTGGAGCGCATCTGCCTAAACCTGCTCTTCAACGCCCTGAAATTCACCGCCGCCAATGGTCACGTCAACTTCAGCGCCCTCAAGACCGACGGCTGGCTGGCCATTGAAGTGCGTGACTCCGGCATGGGCATTCCGGCGGATCAACTGCCGCATATCTTCAATCGTTTCTGGCAGGCGGACACCTCATCCCAGCGCAAATTCCAGGGCATGGGCATCGGCCTCGCCCTCGTCAAAGAGCTCGCGGAAGCTCAGGGCGGCAATGTCGTGGCCGCCAGTGAAGTCGGCAAAGGCACAACCATGACGGTGAACATTCCTCTCCTCCAAGGCGAGCCGACCGCCATTGAGGATGAGTCGGATGAAACGACCGAGGGAGCAGACGCAGATGCGCCAAAGAACAAAGACTGGATCGCAGAACTTTACCGCCGCGCCGAACTCTTCCCGGCCATGACTTCGCTGCAAGCCACCCTGCGTCCGGTGGAAACCGGTGTGGGCCGCAGCCGCAAGCCCAAGCTGCTCATCGCTGACGACGAACCCGACATGCTGCGCTTCCTCAAGAGCCAGCTCAGCAGCACCTTCGAAATTCTGGAGGCCGTGGATGGACAGCAGGCCGTGGAAAAGGCCGCGCAGTTCCTCCCGGACATCATTCTCTCCGACATGATGATGCCGGAAAAAGATGGCCTGCAGGTCTGCCGTGAGCTGCGTGAGCGCAGCATCACACGCTCCATCCCCGTGGTGCTGCTCACCGCACGTGCGGATGAAAAGACCAAGCTCGAATGTCTCGCTGCCGGAGCCAGTGACTTTCTGGCCAAACCGTTCTCACTCACGGAGATCATGGTGCGTTTGAAAAATCTCGTCGATTCGCGCCTGTTCCAGAAGGAGCTTGTGGTGCAAAAACAACAGCTCGAAAATGCGCTGGAGCAGATCAAGGAGACCGAATCCATGCTCGTGCAGAATGAGAAGCTCGCCTCCCTCGGCCGCCTCAGCGCCGGCTTGATCCACGAGATCAACAATCCGCTCAACTACGCACGTCAGGGACTGGGCATCATCAGTCGCTCCACCAAATCACTGCCCGAGGAAGAACGCGCCGACTTTGCCGACACCGTCAAAGATGTGGAGGAAGGGGTGAACCGCGTCATCCAGATCATCTCCGATCTGCGTGGTTTCACCCGCACCACCAACCAGCTCAATCACGCCTTTGACCTGAAGAACGTGGTGAACACCTGCATGCGCTTCTTTGCTCACGTCTGGAAAGACGGCATCCAGCGTGAGGTGGACATTCCCGACGAGCTTGAAATCCGCGGCGACAGCAACCAGTTCGTGCAAGTGCTCATCAATTTCATCCAGAACGCCCTGGATGCCATGGCGACCAAGGAATACCCGGAGGGAGAGACGGCCTGCATCAAGCTTTCCGCCTTCGCCCGCGGCAACAGAACCATTCTCTCCATCAAGGACAACGGGCCCGGCATTCCGCAGGAGATCCGGGACAAGATCTTCGACCCTTTCTTCACCACCAAAGACGTGGGCCAGGGCATGGGGCTTGGACTTTCCATTTGCAACCGCATCATTGCCGACCATGGCGGACGCATCGAAGTACGCAGCCAGCCCGGGCAGTTTACCGAGTTCATTCTCGAGCTACCATCTACCGACAGCACCAACAACCACCACGCCGATACCTAGAAGGACTCCCCCATATGCAAAACCAATACGACCTCAAACGCTATGCCGTTCTCTATGTCGATGATGAAGAGAAGGCGTTGAAGTACTTCGAAAAAACATTCGGAGACGAATTCCGCATCTTCACCGCCATCAGTGCGGCCGAGGGGCTCAAGCTCATCGAGCAGCATGGTGAGGACATCGGCGTACTGCTGTCTGATCAGCGCATGCCTGGGGAAAAAGG
>NZ_JBIPNG010000503.1:0-4658 GCF_044373815.1 Prosthecobacter sp.
CCATGCTGCGGTCAAGGTCTCCTTTGCCCACCACGGTGAACGCTGTGGCGCAGACAACATTGTTTTCCGGGTCGCGCAATTCGAGGCGGAACTCACCCGCTGCATTCGTTGGCAGCGCGTAACTGGCGCCTTCCGCCGGCAGGGCAAAACGCGCCTCCGAAACCATGGATTCACGCTGCGTCGAGACGTAGGCGTAGCTGCCGCTTTCCAGCTTGGTCAGCACGGACACATGTTTGATCTGAATCAGACGCGCCATGAGATCCTTCGGTACGTAAGGTTTCAAATCCGGTCCCACCGCCATGTATCGTAGATTGGCCGCTGTGTCCTTGCCGAGGTAGTCGAGCTTGGCATCCGGCTTGTAGCCGACCACATACGGCAGCGCAGCCACGAGGAAGTTTTTCCCGCTGCGCACACTGCGTCCACCATCGGCTTCAAAGCCTTCGATCAGCAGGCTCACCTGGAAGCAGCTCTTGTCGAAACGCTCCAGCGCCAGGTCAAACTGCGCCGCGCCGGTGTCATCCGTCTTCTGCTCGCCCAGATTGATCTTCTGCCCGGCCTCAGTCTCCTCGGTGTCTTCCGCTTCCGGCAACCGGTTGTGGAAGATGAAATCGGGGAACTGCGCAAAGGCGAAAGCCCCCGGGCTTAATTCCATTCGCGCTTTGAGCAGACGCTTCGCCGCCGGAAATCCAAACAGGGTTTGCAAAGAAACGTCCGCCTTGATGTCACTCGGCTGCAGCCATCCGGCGAGTTCGTTGCCGGTGAGCGTCACATCGATCTTCATGCGGTCCGGCTGGAAATCCTCCACCTTGAACAAGCTCTGCCCAAGACGGATGCGTTCATGCAGGCCTTTGACCAGATACAGGCGCGCGATGTAGCGGCCCGTGGGGTCAGACTCATCGGTCTTCATCTTCACATCCATGAAACCGTCCGCGGACAGCACGATCTTCTGGGTGTCGATCACCTCGTCCTTCGCATTGACCAAATCCATCTCCAGCGGCAGCCCCGCGAGGCCCGCGGCCCAGTCACGGCGCTTGAGCACCGCACCCACATGGATGTCATCTCCTGGACGATACACTCCGCGCTCCGTGAACACGAAAGCCTCCAGCGCCTCCTGTTCCGAAGCCTGCACGCCGCCGATGTCGAAACGTGAGAAATCCAGCAGGCGGTCGGGACGTTCGAACGGCAGGAATGACAAATCATTGCCCAACGTGGCGACGATGGCCACCGGGCGCTTCTCCCGCTGAAAATTGCTGACGTCCGGCAGCAGCACATGGCCGTCGGCGGTGGTTTGCTGCAGCAGATACTCACCGTTTTTCGCCATCACCGTGATCACGGCGCCGTTCACCGGTTCGCCGCTCTGGATGCTCTGCACAAACACATCGCGCGAGCCGTTTGCGTTCGTCTTCACCATCAGGCCCAGATCCGTGACGAGCACAAAGCGGTTTGTTGTTGCTTGTTCCATGACCCGCCAGTCGTCCTCCACGGCATCGCCCTCCATGGTCTTCTTGCTTTCCGGCGTAGGTTGCACGCCTTCTGCGGTGAGGAAAAACAATCCACGCGAAGCATCCGCATCGGCGGCATCCGGCGCCTGCAAGGCACTGGCGAAATCGATCACCGAGTAGCAGGCCTGAAACTCGTTCTTCATCGCCACCGGCTGCACGCGGCGCATGAAGTGCGCGATGTTGGATTCATCAAAGCTGTCGTTCATCGTGAAGTAGGGATTGGCGAAGTCGCCTTCTGTCATCACCACCAGGTGGTTGACCTGCCGCGCAGGCACCCGCGCCATTTTCACCCGCAGAAACGGCACGCCGCGTGACTGCAGCGACAGCTTGCGTTCGCCATTGAGCGCGAGGATGCCGCCCTTGCCCAGCAACTGCACTTCCTTCGGGAAACGAGGTGCTGATTTAAAGGTGCGAAACTCCCTGCTGAGCCGGAAGCCGCCCAGCGCCTCCACTCCCTGCGTGATGCGCACAAACAGCCGCCCCTGCTTCTCCGTGAGAAATTTGAACGCATGCCGCGTCGTCGCCGGGTGATCATCGCTCAGCTCCAGCTCGACCGGTTTCAAGGACACGGGCGCATACTGCCGCAGCACATCCTCCGTCACATCATTTTCTCTGGGAGGGACGCGCCGACCATTCACATCCGTGATCCGAAAATTCGGCGGCTCCTGCCAGACGCCGAGGTGCTTGAGTAGATTCTCCGTCGTGACATAGCCCTCAGTGTTGATGAACAGAAACTGCTCCGGCTCGCCATCATCGGCTTTCAAAATCTCCGTGTTCGCATCCGTGATTTTGAAGCCGCTGTCCACATCCGGCACGCGCACCTTGGAGATGATTTCGGCTGCCAGCGAAGTGCCGCCGACCGTGCTGGTGAGTTCCTTGTGCAGCGTGATCTTCACGAAGTCCTCCTTCACCGGCACCTGAATCCGCGCCGTGCGAATCCAGAACTCGCGCTGAAGCTTTCCTTCCGTGACCGAGAACAGCGCATCCGGCTTCTGCCCTTTCCAGTCAAAGATCTTCGCGCCACCTACGACCTCCAGTGAGACCAGTTGCTCGATCTGCGCTCTGTCGAGCGGATGCGTCGAGGAGAGTCCCACCACGACATTTTGCATCGATGGATCACGCGGATCGATCTCAAATTCTGAACTGGTTACTGAAAGCACCAGTGGCTGTGTCCTCCCCTTCCAGACCGGTTCTTTCACCACCACTTCCTTGGGCAACTGAGCCGGGTCAAGCCGCACAGTGTACTCCAGCCCAGCCGGCCAGTCCTTGGCTGGGGTGAATACCAGCAGCTTGTCAGTGCTCCATGTCCATACGCCTGAATGCGCAGGCGTGAGGGTGACGCCGGCCGCCGCTTTGCCCACGGCATCCAGTTTGGCCACCGAGGCATTAAACTGTACCGTCATCGGCTGTGGCTGCGGTTTGTTTTTAATGATCGGCGTGACAGCCGGCATCAGGAGCAGCCCCTTTGCCTCACGCACTTCAGCCCGCACCTGAGGGCGAGGCCGATGCGCTTCTCTATAATGGCGCACTTGCGGCACGATCAGAAACATCAGCCCGGTGATCACGATGGCGAGGGCATAGCAGCCCGGATGTTTCCTTACCTGATCATCCGCCGCATAGGCAAGACGAGGCACCCAGCTAGGTGGCTGGTAGTGAAATTGCCCAAACAAAGCACGCATCAAGCGCGCAACCCATGAACCGGAGGAGTCGGACATATATGTATAAATTGGTGACTGAGAGTAATCGACCGGCCATCCCATGCGCGGGGAATCTTGGGGCAAAAATTGAATTTTATTCCCTTGATTCTGCCCAGGCTGTCACCCGGATCCCCGGTAGTTCGAGTGTGCTGCATGAACTCCCAGGCAAAGCGGTATGACCGGCGCATGCCATGAGCAAGACGGTACACTTTGGAACTCATCGCCAGCAGCGAAAAGTTTCAGGCAGCCGGCATAGTCCTGCTGTGGGTGATGCAGCCGTGAAAAAGCTGCTTTTGGATTGGAGACAAGCTGCGTTTTATTCGTCCGGTTTTGATGCCGAAGGCGAGATACATTGATCGTCCCACTGCGTTTGTTTCTTCCCCTGATGAATCGCCTGTTTCTGCTTCTCGCCGCCTTGCTGTCCGCCAATTCACCCTCTCTGGCCGTAGAGGCCCAGAGCCGCGCCGTGATGGATCAACGTCACAAGGCTTTGTTCCAGGAGACTTGTGTTTCATGTCATGGACCGGAAAAGCAGAAGGGGAAGTTCCGCGTGGATGATCTTCCGTTTGAGGTCAAGGACATCGAAACTGCGGAGAAGTGGCAGAAGGTGCTGAACCAGATGAACTCGGGCGACATGCCGCCGGAGGATGAAAAGCAGCCGGCCAATGCTGCGAAGGCGGACTTTCTTGATGATCTAGCGAATGTGATGGTCGCGGCGCGGCGCACTTTGGGAGATCAAAATGGCGTCATCACCATGCGGCGGCTGAACCGTCGCGAATACAAGAACACGCTTCGTGAACTGCTCGGCGTGGACGTCAATGTGTCCGATCTGCCCGCAGACAGCGGTGCGGGTGGGTTCGACACGGTGGGCGCGAATCTTTTCATGTCGGCGAACCAGTTTGAGCAATACCAACTGCTGGGACGCGAGGCGGTGGAGGAGGCCTTTGCATGGCAGGCGGCTGCGGGCGTGGAGAAAAAACTGCACTACGAAGCCGAAACGACGACGCCCATCGTGAAGAAGTTTGTGGAGTATCAAATCGATGCCAAAGCGCGTGCGGAACGCTGGGTCAAGGCGGTGGAGGAAGCGGCGGCCAAGCCTGAGAACAAGGACATCGTGGCCAAGGTCCGCAAGGAATCGAAGAACGACAGCATTTTCCGGCGCGAGTGGGCACGGATTCCCGGCGCACCCAATCCACGAACCTTTGGCTTCGACAAGAAGGGCGAGAACGACGCCGATCTGGCCAATGATTCACTGGGTGCAGGCTGGCTGAAGTATCACCAGTATTACATGGCGCAGCCTGCGGTGGGCACGGGTGCTTACCTCGGCACGCAGACACGGCATCCGGCGGAGCTGAACGTGAACTACATCGAACTGCTGGTGCCGTTTGACTGGCCGGTGGGCGATTACATCGTGCGCGTGAAGGCCGCTGCCACCAAGGATGCCCCACCGGAGCGGCGC
>NZ_JBIPNG010000110.1:0-15566 GCF_044373815.1 Prosthecobacter sp.
TGGAAAATGGCACTGCGTCCAAGATCAGCGACACGTCAGGCTGGCTGATGTTTTTTTATTCCCACCCGGCCATTGATCAACGCAGTGAGAGTCGCGTGAATCTCTTCACCCCGGCGGGGGAGAAAATCAAAGTGACACAACGCGTGTCCGGTGCGCGCGAGCCAAAGGCTCCTAAAGCCGCTGGATGGCTTGCCACGGATTGCCGGGTTCCTTATGCAGCCGCCCAAGGACAGTTGAAAGCAAGCCTCGTGCTCACGGCAGGTTCTTGGTGGAGCAGTGAACCCGTGACGGCGGGCAAGACCAACAACACCGCTGGTGGCCAGTTCCTGACCAACTCGGGCGAGGATGCGAGTCATCGGGCCTTCGTTACCGTGGTCACCGAGGACGAAGACAAGTTCCCCTACTATCAGTGGGAGGTCTTGGGCCGCCTGCGTGATGGATCGGATATGCGCAGCGAAGGCGGCACAACAGTGAACTTTCAAAGCCAGTATGTGCATACCATCTCCTTTGGCCTGCCTCTCTCGTCGTATGCGGGGTTCATCGTGCGCAGCCGTGGGAGGAAAACCTTTGTCATCGACGGTGTCCATGTGCCGCCAGTGCTTGTTGAGGCTCCAGAATCAGACTCCAATCCCACCCTTCAGATGCGCTGGGTGCGGGACTCCCCTTCAGTGGACACCGAATTGATGACGTTCACGGGACCACGGCAGAGCGAGACGCTGTACGTCGAGAAGGCTGTCTTGCTCGACCAGTCCACCTTGCAGTCGGTCGAAGTCATTCACAGGCCCACTGGTTCTCAGATTGCGCTGCAATTCACTGAGAGCGGTAAGCAGCGCTTCGCGCAGGCGACGCGCGAAGGGAAGGGCCGAAAGCTGGCGGTCATCATCGACGGTCAGGTCCGTTCCGCTCCCATGATCCAGGCCGAGATCAGCGACGGCCGGGCAGAGATCAGCGGCAATTTGAGCCATGAGGAAGCTGATGATCTGGTGGCCAGGCTGCAACAAGCCATCAGGAGCATGGCAGCAACGGAATCATCCAAGACAGAGACCCAAGCCGACACCCAAAAACACGACCCATCGGCGCAGGCTCACAACGAATGGGTCTTTGGCCCCGCGAGTGAGCATGTGCTTGCTTGCGCCACGGATGGCATTGTGCCGTACTTTCAGTTCGCCGAAGGAAAAACCTTTGCCATCCGCACTGCCTCAGCAGCAAGCCCGGGGGAAGTCAAAGCTGGCTTGGAAAAAGCGGATGCAGCCGGTGGAGTGGATTTCAGCCTGAGTCACGAGGCCGTTGACATATTCATTCATCCTCATGGGTGCGCTTTTGGAAAGTGGCTCACGGGGAACCAGGACCTTTTCATGTCCGCCAGCAGTGCGATGTCGTTGGTGGGGGAGCAGACCGCCAAGAACGAGATTATCAGGCTCGCCCAAGGCCAGTGGCCTGTTTCCTGTCTGTTTCGAACTTCTCGTGGAGTGGTCGGCTTGATGACCATCACGTCTGTGAGGCAGGCAGAGGGCAGGCCGATGTGCCTGAGCTTCGAATACAAACGGGTGCAGAGGCTTGCGGGCACCCCGCAAACGGTGAACGAGTTTAGGCAGAAGGCCAACGCCCTATGGGATCAGCGTGATTTCGCAGGCGTCGTGCCTGTTTATGATGAGGCGATCAAGCACCACCCTGGCGAATGGGGTTTTTTCAACAACAGAGCTAATGCCCATGCGGCTCTTGAACAGTTTGACAAAGCACTGGCGGACTATGGCGAGGCTCTGCGGATGAATCCCAGCAACGACAATATCCACAGGGCCCGGAGCCTGGCCTATTATCAAATGGGCGACTATGACCACGCCATCGCTGACCTTGATATCGCGGTGAAGGCTTCTCCTCAAGGAGTCAACTTTGACCTGCGCGGCCGCGCTTACCACGCCAAAGGCGATTTTCGAGCCGCGCTTGCTGACTACGAGAAAGGTGCGCAGAAAACACCGGGTTACACTCATACCTTTCTTGATCTCGCCTGGCTGCTGGCGACCTGTCCTGACGCCTCGATCCGTGACGGCCAGAAAGCCAGTCAATATGCCAACCTCGCGGCGGGTGTTTTGCTCGGAGATCGCCAGGAGGTCTCTGTCGCCCTTGCGGCAGCCCATGCGGAGCAGAAGGACTACGCCGCAGCCATTCAGCTGGAGCAGGAGGTTCTGAAAAAACTCCCGCCTGGCAGCGACGAGGCCGGTCAATCAAGCGCACGACTGAAGCTCTATCAAGCGCATCAGCCAACGCGCGACCCCATGCCGATCAGCCGATCCATGTGGCGGTGATTCAGTCCATTACCGGATCAGAGCAGCGCCTTCCAAGTGGCAATCCACGCTACGACTGATCACCACTTGTTCGCCTGAATGACGTCCTTCTCCCCCTTGAGGTAGTTCACGAGGTTCAGGGTGGCCCGCATAGCCTGACGGGGGACGCTTTCGTAGGTGCGTGAGCCGATGTGGGGAGTGATGAGGGCCTTGGGGTGCTTGAGCAGCGGATGGTCTGCGGGTGGTGGTTCTACGTCGAGCACATCCGTTCCGTAGCCACCGACTTTGCCGGCATCCAGCGCGGCGATCATGTCTGCCATGTGGACGAGTTCGGCGCGCGAGGTGTTTACGACGAGCAGTTCGGGCTTCGCGAGCTTCAAGCGTTCGGCGTTGATGAGGTTGCGGGTGCTCTCGCTCAGGTTCGCGTGCAGGCTCAGCACATCGATGTGTGGGAGCATCGTTTCGATTTCTTCGTGCTGGGTGATGCCGTGAACGTCTGCGAAGGCTTTGGGCCAGTACTGCGGCAGGTCCATGGCGTGAATGTTCATGCCGAAGGCGGTGGCACGTTTCGCCACTTCCTGGCCGATGCGGCCCAGGCCGACGATGCCGATGGTCTTATTCCAGATTTCATGACCGGTGACACGCTTCCACTGGCCGTTGCGCACGGAGTTGGCGGAATCGACGAGATTGCGCACCATGGCGAGCAGCAGGCAGAAGGTGTGCTCGGCCACGGTGGTGTGATTCACGCCGGGGGTGAAGAGCACGGGCAGTTTTTTCTCCGTGCAGGCCGCCACGTCGATTTTGTCCAAACCGATGCCGTATTTCGAGATCACCCGCAGGCGCGGCAGGGATTTGTCCAAAACAGCACGGGTGATTTCGTCGTCGCCGCAGAGGAATGCGTCAAATTCGCCCGCGAGCTCCAGCATGCGTTTCTCCGGCAGGGGGCCGCGCTCCCGGTGTACTTCGTAGCCTTGCGCGGCGAGCAGTTCGTGGTGATCGCCGGGGGTGTCCTGATAGCTGGTGGTGGTGAGAAGGATGCGCATGGCTGGAATTCAGATTGCAGATGACGGTTTGCGGAATGAGAGGGTGATCATGGGACAAGACGAAATCGAGCGCAACATGGGCGTGCAGCCTCTGGACGGGATCATGACCGAGCATGAACTGGGAAATCACGCCCTGGTGGCCGCTAGTACGGAGCCAATGACCCACAAAGCCGTGCAGCGCGCCCGCAAAGGCCGCCGCCTGACCAAGCACATGAAACAGCGCATGGCTGACGCACTGAACCTCCTCCTCAAGCAGAAGGGCGTGGAGATCGAGCGCCCCTTGGTGGTGAAGGATTTGTTCACGTATTGAAGTGGCAAAACGGATAGTCATAGGTGCATCGCCCGGCTTGCCGGGGTGATTTCACCACGCTAGCATCCGCCCACCATGTCCGAAGCCATCGCCAACCGCCGTTTCGTCACCGCTGCCGAAAAAATCGACTACCTCTCCCCATGGACGCTGGAGGAGTGGATCTGCCGCAGTGACATCGTGAACAACGAGCACCTCATGATGGTGCGGGCCAACATGGAGCCGGGGCGCAGTCATCCTTTTCACTCACACCCCACCCGGGAGGAAATGATCTACGTCATTTCGGGCAAGGCCGAACAATGGGTCGGCCAGCAGAAAAAAATCCTTGGCCCTGGTGACACTGCCTTCATTCCCATGGGGGAAATCCATGGCACCTGGAACGTGGGCGACGAAATGCTCGTCTTCCTGGCCATTCTTTCTCCAGCCAAGGCGGAAGAGCCCGGTTTGGTGGATCACAGTGAAGAAGAGCCCTGGAAGTCCCTGCGGAAGTAGCCCTGTTGCTACTCAGTGCGCAGTTGTTTGCGCAGATCGTTGATGCCGTCACGAATGGCGAAGAGTTCGGCTCGGAAGTCGTCGAGCAAATCTTGCCGATCATTCCAATCGGGGGCTTCCATCAGTTCGTTCAATGCGGCGAAAGCCTCGTTGGCCCAGTTGAGGCAGCGGCGTAGAATCGCGAGCGTGTGGCCGGTTTGGAATGAACCGCCAAAATCCTGCGTGCCGAGCGCTCCGGCCAGCTTACCACTGATGTTCAATGAGTTGCGGATGAAGCGGTCGAGCGCTGTGCTGCCATCGCTCTCTGCGGTGTTTTCAGCGCGTTCCTCTTTGATCTCGGTCAGCAGTCGCAAGGCGAAGTCATGGGCCATGGTTTGCAGAGGGTGGGCTTCACGCTCGCTATCTTCTTCCAGGTACTCGGAGAAGGCTTGGTCATCGAGTTCCATCTCGACCTCATCCAATTCTGGCATGACTTCATGGCCTTCTTTCCAGTTTTCACCCTCAGCATCGTCGTCTTCTCGTTCGCGGCTGCCCTCCAGCATGTGATCCCAGCCCATGACAAACGCGATGCGGTCATCATGCAGGCCATCGATACCGTATTTTTCGATCGCCTCCATGTTCGCATCTGTGAGGCGATCAGACTGCTTGAGTGAGTCTTCCCAGGATTCTTCGCTGGCATCGAATTCCTCATCGTCCTCCTCCTTTGGCTCGGGGCGTTGGATGATACCGGCCAGCCATTCCCGCATGGCTTGGAGGTTGCTCATTTTTTGCGCCTCCTCCTGCGCCTCGACCATCTCCCAAACCCACGCGGAGATGCTGATCTCAAAACCTGTGCCTTCGATGAATACACGACCGTTCTCTGCGGAGAACCACTCGACATAGAGCGTATGGTGGCAGGCGGCGGGAGGACCGGCGAAATCATCCTCCACGCGTCTTTCCTCCTGGTTCTCTGAGGCGGGATGATCCTCCATTTCCCAGGAGGCGGTGATGTCTCCGACTTGTCCTTTCTGTTTCGGCTCCAATGTGGAGGCAGCCGCCTGCGGCGATGGATTGGGATTGGTGAAGATTATTTTGCAACCGGCGACATCGCGCCAGGCATTGCCGCGCAGATCCATGATGACTGGATCTTCTCGGCCGATCAGCCAGAGCTTGCCCCGAACGTTGTCGCGGGTGGTGTTGTCGATTTCGCCACGGATGACGGCATTGTCGAGACGCAGGGCCATACGAGCATGAGAGAGCGGGTTTGGCGGGAGTGTCAAGGCTAAGGCATGGCTTGACTCTCCCCTCTGGCTCGCTTGAGATTGCCTGTCCGCGCCATGGAATTGATCTCGATCGTCGAAGCTCTTCTTTTTGCCACCCAGGAGCCCCTGGGTGTGCCGCAGATGTGTGCCGCCGTCAAAGAGACGGCCAAGGACATTTGTGATGCCGCCAGCGAGCCGCTTGCCGAAGGCAGTCCGATCCAGATCCCGGAGTGGGTTGCCCCATTGGCGGCCACGACTGAGGAGCAGGTGCGTGCGAGTTTGGATGAACTGATCGGCCGTTATGCAGCTGAGAAGCATGCCTTCACCCTCGTCGAACGTGCGAACGGCTGGCGAATCGCCGCCCGTGGCGAGTATGCCGAGTGGTGCCGCGCGCTTTATCCCGGTAAAAAAGTGCAGCGCCTGAGCCAGCCCGCACTGGAGACGCTTGCCATCGTGGCCTACCGCCAGCCGATCACGAAAGCCGGCATCGAAGCAGTTCGCGGTGTTTCGGTGGATGCGATGGTGCAACAGCTCATTGACCGTGGTTTGATGAAAATCGAAGGCCGGGCCGATTTGCCGGGCCGTCCGCTTCTCTATGGCACCACCGAGGCTTTCCTCGACCATTTCGGCGTGCGCAGTCTCGATGACATGCCCAACGCCTCCGAGCTTCGCCGGGTGAAACTGCCGACCGCCGAAGAAGGTGCGGCGGCTGCCGAGCACCCTCAGGAGCATCAACTCTCCCTGGCTCCCGTCACGCCTGTGGCGGACGAGTCTTAACCTTTTTTCTCCTGCGGTCCATGTCCCTCGAAGAAGTCCGCAACAAGATCGATAGCATCGATCAGCAGCTGCTGCGTTTGCTCAACGAGCGCGCCGAACTGGTGCACGCCGTTGGCGAGATCAAACGCAAGGACGACCTGGACATCTATGTGCCGGGCCGCGAAGACAAATTGTTGCGCAAGCTGGCGGAGATCAACCGTGCGCAAAACGGCCGTCTGACCGAGCGGGCCATTCGTGCGATCTACCGCGAGATTATGAGCGCTGCGCTCGCTTTGGAGGACAGTCTCAAAATCGCCTACCTCGGCCCAACAGGTTCGTGGACGCATCAGGCAGCGGTGAACAAGTTTGGCCACTGCGTCGAATACCTCGCGGAAGCCAGCACCGAAGGTGTCTTTGGCCGAGTGGCCGCGCAGACCGCCGACTACGGTGTGCTGCCCATTGAGCATTCGACGGAAGGCGCGGTGCATCATACGCTGGACCATCTGGCCGATAGTGTGCTGCAGATCTACGCCGAAATTTTGTGGAAGGCCGATGCTGCCGTCATGGCGCAGGGGCCAAACAGCACCATCACTGAGATACATGGCCGGGCGCAGATGCTTGCGCATTGCCGTCCCTGGCTCATGCAGAGCTTCCCTGGGGCACAACTGATCGAGTCTGCCAGTTCCAGCGCTGCGGCCACCCTCGCCGCGCAGAATCCCACCGTGGCCGCTCTCGGCACACCCTTGAGCGCCGAGTTGCACGATCTGCGCGTCATTGCCACTTCACCTCGTGAATACGCTACCCAGACGCGCTTTATCATCCTCGGCCGCCGCTCCGGCCCTCCCTCAGGCAATGACAACACCATGCTCATGATCCATTCCAAGGATCGCGTGGGCGCGCTCATGGAAGTCCTGCAGGTCTTTGCCTCACGCAACGTCAACGTCCGCCAGATCGAGAACCGCCCCACCACCAGCGGCAATCAGGCCCGCTTTTTCCTCGAAATCAGCGGCCATCATTCCGATGCCACACTGCAGCAGGCCATCACCGCTCTTGAAGTCGAAGGCATTGCTGTTCAGGTGAAGATCCTCGGCAGCTATCCGGCTCCGGGCTGGGTGGAGGAGAGGTAATGATGCCGCGCGGCTGTTCCCGTGGCATTGTATTTTGAATTTCACCGGGCTCTAGGCAGCGAGGCGTTCATCCGGTTGCGTTCAATCCACTCCTGACTTCCTTCAGACTTGATGCGCTTGATCTCGCTCCTGCTTCTTTTAACGCTGCCGCTGGGTGCTGAGGACACGGTACAGTCTGCGCCTTGGACGTTTGCGGACTATGAGCGCTTCACTCCGTCTACGTTCCGTCTGCATCCGCCTGTGCTGCGCGTGATGGATCGTGCAAAGATGGATGCTGGCTTGCTGAACGCAGCGATTTTCTTTGCCACGAACACAGAGCGGGAGAAGCACAAGCTGCCGATGTTCCAAACTTCGCGTGCGCTGACGGCGTGCGCTTATGAGCACTCACGCGACATGGCCTTGGAGAATTTCTTTTCTCACGAGAATCCGAATGATCCCGCGAAACACACCGCCTGGCAGCGCATGGAGGCCAAGGGCCTGAAAAGTGGAGAGCGCGCTGAAAACATCGCCATGCGCACCACGAACGGCCTCACCTACCTGGCCTTTGCGGATGAGATGGTGAAGCTGTGGATGAACTCGCCGGGCCACCGGGCGAACATTCTGAACCGCAATCTCCTGTTTTTAGGCTGTGGCGTGCATGCCTGCACCTGTCCGAAGTTTCATCTCTATGCCACGCAAAATTTCGCTTCGGTAGTCCCCTGAAGGCCAGGGGCGCTCCGCCGATGCAGGAGGAGAGGCTGGCATAGTAAGGACCTGTTGATCGTGACAGGCACCTCAGCGGCAGCGAACGACCCTAAAGCCGACATGGGCCGCTGGCAGATCTCCTGGCTGGCTGAAACGACTCGCGCAGCGGGCTTCAGCGGCCGTATGCCTCCAGCTGCCACCTCTGACGACGCAGTTTTGGCCCTTGTCAGGACCATGAGGATCTTTCAGCTGTGGCTCTGGAGTCCCGTAGCTCGGATCGTAGAAATCCCAGCACCATTCGCACACGTTGCCAGCCATGTCATGAAGGCCGAATCCGTTGGGCTGAAAACTACCGATGGCAGCGGTGTAGGGTTTGCTGCTCATCAGGGCTGGTACAGTTCCTTCACGCTGACTTTTGTAATACTCGATAAGGGGGGATCCATGGTAGTTGGCGTGCTCATGGGTGATTTCATTGCCCAAGGGAAAACGTTTGTTTGCGAGGCCACCACGGGCTGCAAACTCCCACTCGGCCTCCGTGGGCAGGCGGTAACCATTGGCCTCCCAGTTGACATGCTGGTTGCCGATGTCCACTCTGCCTTTGCGTGCGATGTTCTGCTTGGTAGTTGAGGTGTAGTAGCAAGGAGTGAGGCCTTCTTTTTCGCTGAGAGCGTTGCACCACTTCACAGCGTCTCCCCAGGAGATGCCATACACAGGGTGGTTGTGCCCTTTGCCGTTGCCAGCAGGGAGATCTGAATAGCCGTGGTCCCGGCCCCAAAGCATGACGCTGTCCCATAGCTCCAAGGTGATCTCATGTTTGGCCATCATGAAAGGTGCCAGAGTGACCTGATGAGGCCGTGCATCCTTCAATTCACCCAGTGGGTCCCCCATGGAGTAGCTTCCTCCCTTGAGCGTCACAAGCTCGGCCTCGGGTTTCCCTGAAGACGAAGATGCGAAATCCTTGCCTGGCAGGCCAGGCCGAGATGCAGGGAGTCGATGACTGAGGCCGAGAAGGTAGCCTAGAACGGCAGCCATGAGAAAGCCTGCTGCAACAAACCATTTTTGAAAAGGCTGCATGCGCCGATTGCGCTGATAGGTGGGGCTGTAGAACAGCCTTTTATTGCTCCATGTGACCTCGGCAGACGCATGGGTCGCACGTGCTTGTTGGCCTTCTTCAGCCAGACCTGCCCGGTGACGTGCCCTGTTCTTCAGCCTTCCGGAATCACCCACTTTTTGGGGCGAAAAGGAATAGCGGCATCGTCACGAAATAACACAGGGACTCTGGAGCGGGCTGTGAAAACGTCTGATCAGGAGTTCTCAGTACATGCAAAAGTGAATACAAATATTCTTGTTCTCCAAACCATTGTCATGCGTGGCCCAGAGCAAAAAAGGAGGATGATTCAATGGAGCTGACATTTCCAGAAGGAAAGCAGCTGCAGATCATAGTTGAATCAATATTTAGCGCGATCGGACACGGCTTTCTTGGAAGAAAGCAGATTCAGCAAGCCACTCAGCGCCGCCAACACTCCAGGCCGGGCATCACGCCTGACCCAAAGCACCGAGCACCTTCGCCACGGTGTTCTCGACGCTGAGGCCGTGCTTCTGGCGGAGGACTGAGGGGGTGCCGTGCTCGATGAACTGATCGGGCCAGCCGATGCGGACGACAGGGGTGTGAATTCCGGCGTCGCTGAGCTGTTCGATGACTCCAGTGCCAAAGCCGTTGCGCAGGACGTGATCTTCGAGGGTGCAGACGACTTTCACCTTTTTGGCAAAGGACGAGATGCAGTCCATGTCGAGGGGTTTGATCCAGCGCGGATTGATGAGAGCGACGGAGAGACCTTTGGCTTCCAGCTCTATCTTGGCGGCTTCGGCGATGGGGAACATATCGCCGAGGGCAATGAGGGCGACGTCACTGCCGTCGGCAATGACTTCAGCCTTGCCGATTTCGAGGCGGACGGGCTTGTCCTTGGGCATGATGCCCGGGCCATTGCCACGCGGGTAGCGGATGGCGATGGGACCGCTCTCATAGCAGGCCATGGTCCAGAGCATGTCCACAAACTCGTCTTCATTGCGCGGCTGCATGTGGACGATGCCTGGGACGCCACGGAGGTATGCGATGTCGAAGAGGCCATGGTGCGTGGGGCCGTCATCGCCGCTGAGTCCGCCACGGTCCATGCAGAGGCGCACGGGGAGATTTTGGACTGCCATGTCATGCACGATCATGTCGAACGCGCGCTGCATGAAAGTGGAGTAAATGGTGAGGAAGGGCTTCAGGCCACGGGTGGCGAGGCCGCAGGCAAAAAGCGCCGCATGCTCTTCGGCGATGCCCACGTCGAAATAGCGCTCTGGAATTTCCTTTTTGAAGACGCTCAACCCAGTGCCGCCGGGCATGGCTCCGGTGATGGCGACGATGCTCTTGTCGGCCTTGGCGAAGTCTGTGACGCTGCGGGCGAAGACTTGGGAATAGGTGGGCTTGTCGCTGGTCGGAGTTTCGCCAGTCTCGATAGTGTATTTGCCGAGACCGTGGAACTTGCCGGGATCGTTGAGGGCAGGGGTATAGCCGCGACCTTTCTCGGTGATGATGTGCAGGATCACCGGTTCATCCTGAGTCTTGAGGAACTCGAAGGTCTGGATGAGCAGCGGGATGTTATGACCGTCGATCGGGCCGTAGTAGCGGATGCCGAATTCGTCGAACAGGGAGCTGCGATTGGACGGGGTCTGGCTCTGTGGCAGAAGGATGTTTTTGGCGTGGTCTTCGACCTTCTTGGCGATGCGGCGTGCGTCTTCACCGAGCACAAACTCAAGCAGTTTGCCAGCTTTCTGATGCAGGTTCGCGTACGCAGGGTGAGTAGCGATGGAATTGAAGTACTTCGCGATGGCACCGACGTTGCGATCGATGGACCACTCGTTGTCGTTGAGCACGACGATGAGGCGCTTGGTGTGCGCAGCGACGTTGTTCATCGCTTCAAACACAGGGCCGCAGGTGAAGGCGGCGTCTCCGGCCACGCAGATGACGTTTTCGTCCGTTCCGCAAAGGTCACGACCCGTGGCCATGCCAAGGGCGGCGGAGAGGGCAGTGCCAGCGTGGCCTGCACCGTAGCAGTCGTGTTCGCTTTCAGTGCGAAGGAGGAAGCCGTTCAGGCCGTCATGCTGGCGGATGGTGTGAATGCGGTCCCAGCGGCCGGTGAGCATTTTGTGGACGTAGCCTTGGTGCGCGACGTCGAAGACGAAGCGGTCCTTGGGAGTGTCGAACACCCGGTGCAAGGCAATGCTAAGCTCCACGACACCAAGATTTGGGCCGAGGTGGCCGCCGGTCTGGCTGAGGGTCTCGATGAGCGTCTGGCGAATTTTCTCCGCAAGTTCGGGCAGTTTCTCCAGCGGCAGGGCTTTGAGGTCGGCGGGGGAGTTGATGGCAGGCAGTAGGGTATCCACAGGTCTAAAAAAGTCGAATTTCGCCACCTTCAGGCTCGGCGGTTTTACGGCGGCGGGCGGGGGAGCGGAGTTTTTCGGTGTCTTCGGCGCTCTCGTCGTTATCAGCGGCATCGTCAAATGAACTGAGCGAGGCTTTGCCACCTTCCAGATCGGCGCTGATCACATCCACTCGACGGCGGGCACCATCGATGCGCTGCCGGCACAGTTTGAGGAGCCGTACCCCATCTTCGTAGCTGGAAATCATTTCCTCCAAGGAGAGCTGGCCGTCCTCCATGCCTGCCACGATCTCATCCAAGCGCTGCATGGCGTCTTCAAAGGAGGGTTCGTCGGTCTTGGGGGTGGGTTTGCTCATGGTGTCAGTCACTCGCCAGGGAGGCGCGGAAGGGGCGGCCATTATCCGGGCTTCGCTGGGTGCCGCAAGCAGGAAAAGCCGTGCTTGAAAGGCATTTGTACCCCTATGGCGGATTCGAAATGACACTTGGCGAGGTGGCGTGTGGTTAGTTTCAGCATACCCAAGAGCCAACGGCCATGAGCCAAGATCCCCCTCAAATATGGAATATAATGTTAATTATTGAATTTATATTCATATTCGCTAAGTTAATGCTTAGCCCGTGAAGTTCCTCGAACGCAGATTTTGTCTCCATGCGTGCGTCATTGGGGCCATGTTCTGGTCCCATGACGCCCTCGCCTATTTGGGCAGTTTTGAAGAGCAAGATGGTTATCGTGTCCCCATGAACGGCCAAATTCTGTCCGCTTATCTGGCGGGGGACGCCCAGTTCTATCTCAACAACAATTCCGGCAACGGCTATACCGGGGTGGTGCCGCTGGGAGCCTACCCCAACTCTTTGGGGGACGGCACGAACGGGCCCGATGTCACACGTTACAATGCGGGTCAGTATGGCAATGACAACTCGGGTCCTGGAGGGGGGGCGGAGGACATTGCGGATGGCACAGGACTTTGGCAGGTGCTTTCTGGAGGCAGATTGTATGAGGATGCCACTGCACCCTACTATTATGGAAGCCAGTATTATCGGAATCAGATTGTTGCCTACCGCAACACCATGCCGCATTCAGGGTCGCAGACCCTGAACCTGATGGCTTCGGATCAAAGCTTCAGTTACCGCTACAGCATGGATTCACGCGATTATGACGGGATTACTCCCGCCAGTACTGCGGGATTGCAGGTGCAAATGTCGTTTTGGGTCAAGCCCTCGGACTGGGATGACCCGGACACCGGCAACATGCTGGGTCTGTCGTTGCTTGATGCGGCCAACCAGCCCGTCTTTGAAGTGGGGTACACTGGCGACAATTTCCTGCAGTACCGCATGATCGGTGGCGCCTGGCAGACGACAGCTTATCAAATAGGCACGCAGGGCTGGTCTGAAATTACCGTGGCGCTGGATACACTGAACAACACCGCCACTCTCGGCATAAGCGCCTACAATGACGGAAGTTCAATGCTGGGAAGCAGCATTGGTGTGCTCAACAATCAGAGTCTTGGGCTGGTCAGCGGCGCTATCACAGGTCTGCAATGGGATTTACGCGGAGGCAGTCTGGACAATGGCGCGGTGAGCTACATTCAAAGCTTTGACGACTTTAACTTTGCCATCACTTCAGTCATCCCGGTACCCGAGCCTGGCTGCGTGTTGCTCTTGATCCTGGGGGCCGCTTTGCTGCATGCCCCACGCCGGCGTGCGTGAGTCGCTGGCGGCGGGTTATGCTGGACAAGACCCCATAAAAAAAACACCCGGTCTTGCGACCGGGTGCTTCTCATTGAGGAGATAATCTTGCGAGTGGTTACGCGAAGATGTCGAGGACAGGAACGCCCTTGTCGCCGACCGTGAACGGACGGTTGGAGGGGGACATGACCACTTCGTCCACGGGCAGGCCCATGGCATGGCCGATGGTGGCCTGGAAGTCCTGCGGTGTGCACTGCTTGTCAGCGACACGACGGCCTTCCTTGTCGGTGGAACCATAGACGAAGCCGCCTTTGACGCCTCCGCCTGCGAAGACGGTGGAGTAAGCGAGCGGGTAGTGGTCACGGCCATCATTTTCGTTGATGTCCGGTGTGCGACCGAATTCGGAACCCATGACGATCATGGTGGATTCAAACAAGCCGTTGGAGACAAGGTCTTCGATCAAGGCGGCGAAGACGCTGTCCATGGTGGCTGCGGTTGTTCCAAGAGCTGTGTCAATGGTGTTGTGCATGTCCCAGCCGCCGGATTGAACTTCGACGAAACGGACACCGGCTTGCACCAGACGACGGGCAAGGAGGGCTCCCTGGCCGAAGTTGTTTCTGCCAAACTTCTCACGCACTGCTGCTGGTTCCTGGCTGAGGTCGAAGGCCTTCAGGTCTTCGCTCTTCATGAGCTTGACGGTTTCGTCATAGAACTCGGAATAGGACTTCACATCGTCCGACTGGAACTTTTTGCGGAAGGAAGTGTCGAATTCGTCGGTCAGGGACAGACGCTTCTTGAACTGATCTTCCGAAGTGGTCGGCTTGATGTTCTGCAGCCCAGTCTCAGGATTGGAGATCGGGATGGGGCTCATCGTGGTGGGGAAGAAGCCTGCACCAGGGAAAGCATTGCCGCTGTTGACGACCACGCTGTCTGGAAGGGTTGGCCCCTTGATACGACCCAGGAAATGGGAGGCCCAGGCGCCGATGCAAGGATGGACAATCGTGCCACGCGGCTCATAGCCGGTCTTCATGACATAAGTGCCCTGATCATGCACACCGGTCTTGGAGCTCATGGAACGGATGATGGAGAACTTGTTGGCCACCTTGGCCATCTTCTCCATGGTCCCGCCAAGGCGGTCCATGTTGCCGGAGCCAGCATTGGCTTTGATCGGATCGGTCGGGCCCTTGGTGGCTCCGTCCTTGGGATCCCAGGTGTCAATGTGTGTCATGCCGCCACCCATCCAAAGGAAGATGACGTTTTTGGCCTTGCCGAAGCCGGGGGTGCCTGCACCGGTGGTGCCGGCAGCCGCCAGATTCAGAGAGGGCATGACGGTCACGCCGAGCGCGGCCTGAGCCGTGCGCATCATGAAGTCACGACGGGCGATGGGGTTGAGCTTGTTGAGTGCTGGTTTCATAAGAGGTGTCTGCGCGTTACGTGTTTTGGTTAAACTTTGGATTATTGGATGAAGATGAATTCGCGGGTGTTGATGAGCGCCCAGATCATGTTGGCATAGCCGTCTTCACCCCCTGAGAGGGCGCGCTTGGCGATCTCTTTTTCCTGGAGCGTCGGGCGGCGGTTGAGAACGGAGACAAAGAGAGCCTCAACCTTTTCAGGCGGCGTCTTCACCTTTTCCATGGTGCGGAAGACCAGTGAATCAGGGCTGGTGAGCATTTGCTGCGCCTTGCCGTTCATCATCATCAGCACCTGGGGAACCGAGCCGGACTTGACGCTGCCGTCAATCAAGGAGCGGGGGGACTGACCGAAGTCGATGAGGAAGTGGCCGTTCGGGGCGGGCTGCTCCAGTGTGGATGCCCGGCGGAGTACCATGCCGTTGTAGGTCAGGGAGGCATTTTCCATCGTGCCGCCAGCAGGCTTGGCTTCTGCCTTGCCTTTGCCCTTGGCTTTGCCGCCGTCCATCATCATGTCGTCACCACCCGCTTCGGCAAGACCACCACCCATGAGGGCGCGCTCTTTTTCGGCCATTTTGCGGAAGGCGTCATACTTCACCAGCACCGTCTGCGCATCCAGTTTGGGATTGCTGAGGTCCAGGTCAATGGAGCGGCTGTAGAGATCTTCCAGCGGCTTGGCATACTTGTCGGGGTCGCCGAGCACCAAGGTCATGTAGGAGTCCCAGGCCTGCTCAGCGCTCATGCGGCGGAGCAGTGGTCCCTGGAAGTAGTAGGGTTCACCCATGGCAATCTTTTCCGATGTGGCTTCAGACTGATAGGCGCGGGTGTTGTAGATGATGCGCATGAAGCTCTTGATGTCGAACTTCACCCGTTTCATTTCTTCAGCCAGATGGACGAGCAGCTCAGGATTCACGGACTGCTTGGGGTCATCAATGTTGGTCACAGGCTCACAGATGCCCTGGCCGAAAGCACGCTTCCACATGCGGTTGGCGATCGCCATGGCGAAGCGGGGATTGCTGGGGTCAGTAGCCCATTTGGCGAATGCCGGACGAAGCTCTTCGGCGGACTTCATCTTCTGTTTGTAGGCAGGAAGATTTTTGTCTTCTTTGCTCCAGGT
>NZ_JBIPNG010000504.1:0-4645 GCF_044373815.1 Prosthecobacter sp.
CCAGATGGGCGCGATGATCACCGGGCAGGGGGAGAAAATCTGTGCTCCGCTCACGATTAGCGGCGCTCCTTTGAAATCCATTTACTACAAGCTGCCTGTGGCCAGCGCCCAGGTGAAAAGCGCCATTCTGCTGGCCGGGCTCTACGCATCTGGCAAGACGACGGTGGTGGAGCCGGTGGCAACCCGCAATCACACCGAGCGACTGTTCACGCACTTTGGCATCAAATGGCTGCGTGAAGACGACTGTGTAAGTGTCTATGGCGGTCAGGAGCCGCAGGCCAAAGACATCGTGGTCCCAGGAGACATTTCCAGTGCGGCGTTTTGGATGGTCGCCGCTGCGGCCACGCCGGGGGCTCAGATCACCCTCAACAATGTCGGGCTCAATCCTACACGTACAGGCGTCATCAACGTTCTGCTGCGCATGGGTGCTCTGGTCACCAGTTCGGAAACGCACTCCGACGGCGAGCCGCGTGGGAACATCACGGTACGCGGTGGCGATTTGAATGCCACGGTCATCGGTGGGGCGGAGATCCCCAACGTCATCGACGAACTGCCCATTTTGGCAGTGGCGGCTGCGCTGGCGCGTGGCAAGACGCTGATCCGTGACGCCTCCGAACTGCGAGTGAAGGAGACGGACCGCATAGCTGCTGTTGCTTCGAATTTGCGCCTGATGGGGGTCACAGTCACCGAGCATCCGGATGGGATGGAGATCGAAGGAGGAGCCCAACTGCAGGGAGCCACGCTGCCTTGTTATGGTGATCACCGCATCGCCATGGCGTTCCTGGTCGCCGGCATGTTTGCTGAAGGCACCACCGTGCTTGAGGGCTCGGAGTGCATTTCAACCTCGTATCCAGGTTTTGAGCGTCACCTCGATCTCTTTCTGAACGGGGACGATGGTGCGCGTCCGATTCCTGTCATGTCTGCCATTCCTCAACCGTTGGTGGATAAAATGAATCGTGCCAAATCATGAGCGTGGCGCATTCCGTGATCACGATTGACGGGCCTGCGGCCTCCGGCAAGAGCAGCATTGCGCGCCTTGTCGCCCAGCGCCTGGGCCGCACGTACGTCAACACGGGCAACATGTACCGGGCCATGACGTGGGCGGTGCTGCAGACCGGGGTGAACCCGCAGGATGCTGACGCCGTGCGTGCCGCCGCGGCGGGCATTGTGATCGAATCGCCCGTGGTGGACGGCAAAACGCAGGTCTGCATTTCCGGGCGGACGCTCACGGATGCCGAGCTCAACAGTGATCCCGTCAATCGCGCGGTCTCATTCATTGCCCGCGTCGATGAGGTGCGTGACCGGCTCGTGGCCTATCAGCGTGCGCTGGCCGCCGATGGTCCGCTGGTCATGGAAGGGCGCGACATTGGCTCGGTGGTTTTTCCCGACAGTCCGCACAAAATTTACATTGATGCCAGCGAGGAGGTTCGCGCGAGCCGGCGTGGTGCGCAGGGACTTTCGGATCAGATTGCCGAGCGGGATCGCATTGACAAACAGCGCAAGAACAGCCCGCTTGTCATCCCAGCAGGAGCCATCATCATTGATAATTCCCACATCACACTCGACCAGGCGGTTGATCAGGTGATCACGGTGCTGAAGCTTTCATAACAGCGAACGGAAAATGAACTTCTCCTACTGGTTTGGTCATCGCGTCTTTCGTGAACTCGCGCATGGGTTGTTCGATTATCGCGTGGTCGGCGCGGAAAAACTGCCGTTCTCCGGTCCTGCCATCATTGCGTGCAACCACGTCAGCTTTCTCGATCCTCCGCTGGTGGGAATCGCCTTTGATGAGATGGTTTACTCCTTTGCGCGCAAGACGCTCTTTGATCATCCTCTAGCTGCCAAGATTTTGAGGAGCTGGCAGGTGCTTGCGGTAGATCGTGACAAACCGGATACTGCTTCGCTCAAGAACATCATTCGATTGCTGCGTGATGGAAACAAAGTGATCATGTTTCCCGAAGGCACTCGCAGTTACGACGGGGTGCCACAATCCGCCGAAGCGGGAGTGGGACTTTTTATTGCCAAAAGCAAGGCTCCAGTGCTGCCTGTTCGCCTGTTTGGCACCTATGAAGCTTATCCGCGAGGTGCCAAGACTCTGCGGCCGGCCAAGATCACGCTTGTCATCGGCGACCTCTGGCAGCCGGATTTGAAAAGCTACGCGGAGTCTGGCAAAGAGCTGTATCAGGCTCTGGCCGATGAAGTCATGCACCGGATTTCGGAGTTGAGAGTGTGAGATGCAGCTCTCTGACCTGAATTGAAGTGCGAGTTTCGTGATGTCAGAAAGGCTGAAACCAGCACTTTGAAGAGAAGAGCAACTGGAAAGCCTCGTAATGATTGGTTTTTCAAGGTTTTCCCGCAGAATTTGTTACAGAACATTCTTCTTCCGGTTAATCTTATTCGTGTAATGGAACAACGTCTGCTTAGAATTTGAAATCCACCTTCGTCCTTCTGTAATGTCTCAGCTCCGATCCTTGATCGTGAAAACCGCTCTTCCGATCAAATCGAAATCCGTACCAAGCCAAAGCACACAACCTGGGCATGAAGAATTTAGCCCAGAGGGTGGTCCATGGCTGGTGAGGCAGACCTTCATGCGGGCGGAAACGATCTGGCTCTCGTCCATGTTGGGGGCGTATTTTCCTTCACTGCCGCGGGTGCTGGACATCCTCAATGAGGGAACGCAGACGAATGTCATGCTTGGAACTGCACCTGGGGAGCCGGTGAGGCAGTATTGCAGCCGGGTGGGCCCGCTGCCGATTGGGATCGCCTGTGTGCTGGTGTGGCGGCTGGCGTCGGAGCTTGAGGCCTTGGAGTCGTTCCTGCCTGAGGCGGTTTCTTTTGTGGATCCTCTGAACTGCCGGGTGGGGTTGTGGCAGCAGGACTTTTTGCAGTTGTTTGTGGATCGTTTTGAGTCGCGACCCATGGGGCGTGCTGAGATTGCTTCGAGAGTGATGCAGGTCTGCGCGATGCTGATCAAAGGACATCCGACGGAGCCCATCAGTGCGTCTGTGGCGGCCAAAGTGCCGTCTTCACTGCTGACGCATCTGAGGGAGTGGCAGGCTGCGGGAAGCACGCTGCTGACGCTGGGGCAGATCAAAGGTTTGATGTTGATGGCGACCGCCGCTGTGACGCGCGGATTGCGCGGCTCCAACATGATGTCGCAGCTCTTTGCCAATGAGCGTTGGCATCCCTTGCTGCCATTCCAGAGGACCACTCCGCATGTTTATGGGCGCACGGAGGGATCGCGGATGCCTGTGATCTCGGTTCGGCTTTCCCGCCTGCTGGCCCACCGGCACCGGCTGACGGAGATCGAAGTTTTGATGCTGCACAATCGCTTGCGTGAGCAGGCTGCCGCCGTGCCGGTTCTGGGGCTGGCGCTGGACCCTGAGCATATTTTGCTGCGCCTTCCGGGACTGCGGGAAAGTGCGAATGACTCCAAGATGCTGGACATCCGCCTCGACAGTCTGGCGGAGTTCACGGTGGCGTTGGAGTCTGCTGCGGACTGTCTGACACTGGGACGCTCTCCGGTGGTCATCCGGGAAGCGGTGGAGCCTGGCAAACCTTTTTCGGATCTGCGGGGCGATGTGGAAGAGCAGCTTAGCCGCCTTTGGCAGACACTGCAGGATGGTACGTTCAGTCTGTCTGGCTACAACATGGAGTCGGTCGGCAATCGGGAATTGCCGGGACAATTCTTTTGTTATCTGGGGAATGCCTTTCAGCGGGTGGGACGTACCGTCAGCCCGCGGCCCGCACCCGCCGAGCCTGCCACGCGGACGGTGCCGCGTGCACCGATATTGTCACCTTCCCCTCAGGAAACGGAGGCGCAAATTCCTCTGGTGGAAGAAAGTATGAAATCATCTTCCGTTTTTCCTTTTAACCAATCACTCGATAAGCTACCGCAACACCCTATGAAGATGATCCTTATCACCGCTGGCAGCGGAGGCACCGGCAAGAGCACCATTGCCCGCCTTATTTACGAACTTGCCAACTTTGAGACGCGTGATGACGTGGCCATGTTCGACTGCGATGCTCTTGGAAACCGGGATTTCCAGAAGATTTCACCCAAGAAGATTGAGTCCATGCCCATCGACAACATCGACTCCATGCGTCGTATCGTGGAAACAGCGATGGATGGGAAGCTTGTTCTGGCGGATCTGCCGGCGAGCTGCCAGGACATTTTGGGTCGTGATCTGAACCCTGAAATCATCCAGAGTCTGCGTGAAGATGACGGACTGCACTGGCTGCCGATTCATCCTGTGACAGCGAAGGCCGCCACGCTGCCTGCTATCAAACAGTGGCGCTCATCCATCTTCGGCGAAGCTCCCTCCATTGTGGTGGTCAGTCTGAAAGACGGCCCGGTTTCATCCGATTTGCTGGATGAAATCATCCGACCGCAGGATCTGGTATTGCGCATGCCTGTTTTGGATCAAAGCCTTGCGGCTGCCCTGGATGCGTCAAACGCGACGTGGCTGGACATCCTTGAAGGACGTGTGGCGGACAGCCACCGCATGTTTGGAAATCCGCTGGTTAAGCGTCAGCTGCGCTTCAAACGGAAGGAATGCGAGGACGCCCTTTTCCCGCTGCTGCGCCGCATCATCAAAGACCCCATCTCGGCGAGTTGATCGCGTAGCATTTACTCTTCCCGGCA
>NZ_JBIPNG010000111.1:0-15487 GCF_044373815.1 Prosthecobacter sp.
TTTTCCAAGCCCGCGAGAACGGATTGAAAGTCCTGCTGGATGGCGCAGAGCTGCTCCGCTGGGATGGCCCTTGGTCGGCACTCACTCAGACAAACCGTAGCTTTCTCCAGCAGGGCAGCCGCAGCAGCCCCATCTTCGCCATCGGTGCCTGCACCGGTGACGTCACCTATCACTCCATCGATATGCGTGAAGTGGATATCACTCAGGAGAACAAATCCACCCCTCTCCCAGCACCCGCACCCACCGCCACGCCTCAGCCACAGCTCAGCAAACTCGAAGCCGGTTTCCGCGCCCGCTACGAATCCGACGTGCAGAAGCCCTTCCTCACTGCCATAGCTGGATTGAACCAAAGCTACGTGGCCAATGGCATTGCCCGTGCACGTGCCGCCGCCCAGGCAAAGGGCAGCCTCAGTGAAGTGACCGCCTTCGACGTCGAAAAAGCCGCGATCGAGAACGGCGAGGGCGTTCCCGCCGCCGACGCTGAAACCATCCCCGCAGCACTCAAAGATCTTCGCGCCACCTACCGGCTCGCACTGGCAAAAATCAGCACCGAACGCGATGCCAAAACTGCTCCGCTGCTTGATGTCTACCTCAAGGCTCTCGATGCCGATGTGGCCGGGCTCACCAAGGCTGGCAAGATCGAGGAGGCAAAGCAGCTTTACTCGCAGCGCCAAGAAATCGCCGCCCGGCGTGAAGCCCTCTCCGTGCCTGGGGGCGCAGCCGCACCAGTCGGCGCAAAACCTCTCCCCAAAGACGGTTTCACCAACAGCCTCGGCATGAAATTTCTCCCCGTCAAAGGCACGGACGTCATGTTCTGCATCCACGAGACACGGCGCCAGGATTACGCCACCTATGCAGCAGCAAATCCCGGTACCGCTGAAAACTGGAAGAATGCCGGCCATGACGGTGTTCCCTGCGGTCACGAAGACAACCACCCTGTGGTGGGCATCCGCTGGGTGGATGCCCAGGCCTTCTGCGCCTGGCTCAGCAAGAAGGAGGGCAAAACCTACCGCCTGCCCACCGACGAAGAATGGAGCATCGCCGTGGGGCTCTCCCGCCTTGAGACACGCTCCAAGGGCATAACGCCCTCGATGCTCAGCGATCAGGAGCGCGAAACCTACCCCTGGAGCGGAAAATATCCGCCCAAATCCACCGACCAGGCAGGCAACTACGCCGACTTGGCCTTTGGTGCCAAGTCCCAATCTCCGGGTTTCATCAGCGGCTACGATGACGGCTTCCCCACCACCTCACCCGTGATGAGCTTCAAGCCGAACAAACTCGGTCTCTTCGACATGGGCGGAAATGTCCTCGAGTGGGTGGAAGACTGGTACGATGAGTCACAAACCGTGCGCGTGCTGCGCGGGGGTTCCTTCATCGACTCCAGCACCAATCTGCTCTCCTCCCACCGCTTTTTCGACGGCCCAACTCTCGGCCGTCACTTCAACGGTTTCCGCATCGTCCTTGAAGCTCCGAAAATAGCCCCCTGAGGGTTCACCCTCAGCCGGGAAACAGCTGCCTCACCGCCTTCTCCCGGTACGCAAAGATGCGCTTCAGCTGCGGCCGCACCAGCCACGCATGCGCCAGATCTCCCAGCGGCGCGAAGGGCAGCACGTACGTCGCCTTGTCCTCCATCTCGATTCGGCCATCGCCCAGATCGTGAAACTCATGCTCATGATGCCACACCGCATAGGGTCCCACACGCTGCTCGTCGATGAACCTCACCCCGGGTTCCACCAGCGTGATCTCAGACAGCCACGTCATCGGCAGTCCCAGCAGCGGCCTCACGCGGTAGGCGATCATCATCCCCTCCCGCACCTGCGGCACCAGATCCGGCGTGATGATTTCAAACCCCAGTTCCGGCGGCGTGATCTTCGCCAGATTCCTCGGGTTCGAGAAAAAATCCCACGCCTCCTGCCGCGTGGCCCGGATGATCTGCTTCGTGTGCAAAGTGTGAACGGCCATGGTCAGCTTGGGAAATCCGTGTTCACCGCCACCTCTCCCCACTGCTCCACCTCACGTGTCAGCGCCGCCGCCTTGTCCCGCATCTTCTTCACCACATACTTGCCCAGCGGCAGCCGCAGCGGTGCCTGGCCATCCAGCACCATCTTCACGATGGCCTCCGCCGCACGCACCGGGTCTCCCGGCTGCTTGCCGTTCACCGTTTCCAGAAACGTGGCAAACTTGCGCGCACTGCCCGCATAGTCCGCGATCTCTCCCGCCGCCTTTTCCAAACCTCGCGCAATGAAGTCCGTCCGAAACGGCCCCGGCTGCACCAGCGTCACCTGAATTCCCAGCGCCGCCAGTTCCAGCCGCAGGCTCTCGCTCATCATCTCCAGCGCCGCCTTGGCTCCTCCATAGATGCCAAAGCCCGGGTAGTTCGAAATCGCCGCCGCCGCGCTGATGTTCAGGATGTGCCCGCTCTTCTGCTCCCGCAGCATCGGCAGCGCCGCACGGATCACATTCAGCGGCCCAAAGAAATTTGTCTCCATGCTGCGGCGGATCTGCTCGTCACTGCACTCCTCCACCGCACCGATCAGCCCGTAGCCCGCGTTGTTCACGATCACATCCAGCGCCCCCGCCGCCGCGATCACCTCGCGCACGCTGTCCGCCTCCGTGATGTCCAGCGCCATCACCTCACAGCTTCCCGCACGCTCCAAGTCCGCGATGCTCCTCACATCCCGCGCCGTGGCGATCACCCGCTGCCCCGCGGCCAGCGCCGCCTCCGCTATCGCTCGGCCAAAGCCGCTCGAACATCCTGTGATCAGCCAGTTCTTTTGTGTCATGAGGGATTCAATTTCCAAAGCGTGTAGTTCAGGGTCATTGCAAACGTGACCCACGCCAAATACGGCACAAACAGCCATCCGGCTGCCTTGTTCACGCGTCTAAAACTCAGCAGCGTCGCCAGAATCGCGATCCACAGCAGTACGATTTCAAACAATGCCCAGCCCAGCTGATGCGCCCCAAAGAAAATCGGCGTCCACGCCGCATTCATCGCCAGCTGCACAAAGTAAAGCGTCAGCGGTTTGCCAAATCCCACCCGCTTCCACACCAGCCACGCCGCCACCGCCATCAGCGTGTAAAGCAGCGTCCAGGCAGGGCCAAACACCCACGCTGGCGGATTCCACGACGGCTTTTGCAGGGCCGCATACCACGCATCCGGCATCGAGCCCACACTCAGCAGTGGCGCGCAGAACGTGATGACGATGAATCCGACCAGCGCGAGGCCGCTGCGTGATTTGGAAGATGAAGTGCTCATAATTAACTCAAATACGCCTCTCGTGGCCAATTTGCGGGTTTCTTCCAAACCACGCGCCGCAAAAATCTCAGGATTCTCCATAGCGAATGCATGCACCTTGCATGTTCAGCAGCGTTGGTTTCTGCATGCTGCGTCTCATGCCGAAACATCTGCTGCTCCTCCTCGCCTTCTCCCTTTCCGCCCATGCGGACCCGGTGAGCTTCAGCCGCGAGGTGATGCCGCTGCTCTCGGACAACTGCCTTTCCTGCCATGGCCAGGACGCCGGACATCGCAAAGCCGACCTCCGCCTCGACACCCAGGAAGGCGCACGCGAGGTCCTCAAATCCGGCGATTTCATCGACCGCATCGTCACCACGGATCCCGAGGAGCTCATGCCGCCCCCGAAGTCCCACAAGCCGGCCCTCAAACCCGAGCAGGTCGCTCTCCTGAAGCGCTGGCTCGCCGAAGGCGCGCAGTGGGGCAAACACTGGTCCCTCGAAAAACCCGTGAAAGCAAAAGTCGAAGGCCATCCCGTGGACTTCTTCGTCAAAGCCCGCCTCGCCAAAGAAGGCCTCAAGCTCTCCCCCAAAGCCCCCGCTCATACCCTCCTCCGCCGTCTCTCCTTCGATCTCACCGGCCTGCCTCCCACCGCAAATCAAACCATCGACAGCCTCCTTGCCTCCCCCCACTTCGGCGAACGCATGGCCATGGTGTGGCTGGATGCCGCACGCTACGCGGACACCGACGGCTTCCAGTCCGACGCCTCGCGCACCAACTGGCCCTGGCGCGACTACGTGGTCGAGTCCTTCAACGCCAACAAACCCTTCGATCAGTTCACCCTGGAGCAATTCGCTGGCGATCTGCTCCCCAATGCCACCCCCGAGCAGAAACTCGCCACCTGCTTCCACCGCAATCACATGACCAACGGCGAAGGCGGCCGCGACAAGGAGGAGTCCCGCATCGACTACGTCATCGACCGCGTGAACACGATCGGCACCGTCTGGCTCGGCCTCACCCTCGGCTGCACCCAGTGCCATTCGCACAAGTTCGATCCCATCTCCCAGCACGACTACTACAGCCTCCACGCCTTCTTAAACAGCATCGACGAAGACGGTGCCGCCGGCACAGCTGCAAAGCCGTACTTCAGCTACCAGTCGCCCCACGCCAAGCGTGCCGTCGATGAAGCCCAAAAACTCGTCGATGCCCGCAAGCCCGTGGAAACCAAAGCCAAAGCGGATGCCGCAAACCCCTTCGAGAAATGGCTCACGGAGCAGCAAGCCGCAGTGAAAAACGGCTTTCAAGCCTGGCACATCATCCAAGGCACCGTCGAATCTCAAGAAGGCACAAAACTCGCTCAGGCCAAAGACGGCATCGTCTCCGCTAGCGGCCCGAATCCCAAACAGGACGACTACCGCCTCATCTCGGTGATCAAGCTCCCCCGCCTTACCGGCTTGAAACTCGAAGTCCTCCCTCAAAACGGTTCTCTCTCCCGCGGCAAGGACGGCGAATTCATCCTCACCGACATCAAGCTGCAGGTGCGCCGCAAGGGCAGTTCCCAGATCCGCGACGTCCTCGTCAAATACGCAGTCGCCGATACCAAGACTGAAGCCAAGGCCCGCGAGTATGGCGATGTGAAAGGCACCCTCGACGACGATCCCCGCAACGGCTGGACCACGAAGGGCTTCCCCAAAGACCAGCCGCACACCGCGCTCTACGGCCTCGCCGAGCCCCTCGTGCTCGAAAGCGATGAAGAACTCATCTTCGAACTTCGCCACCGCTCCACCAACGGCGACGCCAACATCGCCAGCTTCCGCGTTTCCGCCACGGATCAACCCGGCCCTGCAGTCCGCGAAATCGGCCCAACACCCCTCGAACAACTCGCCAGTGGCAAACCCGACCGTCACCGCCTGCTCGATCAATTCCTGGAAGATCACGAGCCGTACCAGCTCGCGAAAGCCTCCCTCGATCGCGCCAATGCCCAGCTTAAGGAAGTACAGGCCGCCGCAGGCAAGCTCAACGTCATGGTGCTCGCCGAGCGCAAAGAACCCCGCGACACCCACGTCCTCGTTCGCGGTGTCTGGGACAAAAAGGGAGATGTCGTCCAACGCGATGTCCCCGCCGCCATTGCCCCCTGGCCCGCTGGCACGGTGAAGGACCGCATCGGTCTCGCGAAGTGGCTCACCTCCAAAGACAACCCGCTCACCGCCCGCGTGTTCGTCAATCAAGTCTGGCAGATGCTCTTCGGTGCCGGACTCGTCCGCACCCCCGACGATTTCGGCCTGCAAGGCCAGCGCCCCACCCACCCCAAACTCCTCGACTGGCTCGCCGTCGATTTCATGGAGAACGGCTGGGACGTGAAGAAACTCATCAAGCTCATCGTCACCAGCGAGACCTACCAGCAGGCATCAGACCGCACCGATCCATCTGACCCTTCGAACCTCCTCCTCTCACGCGGCCCCCGCTTCCGCATGCCCGCCTGGATGATCCGTGACGCCGCCCTCGCTTCCTCCGGCCTGCTCAATCCCGCTCTCGGTGGCCCACCTGTTCGCCCCCACCAGCCCGACGGCGTGTGGGAGGAGATCTTCATGGGCCGCTTCACCTATGAGCCCAGCCAGGGCGCCGCCCAGCACCGCCGCACCTTGTACGCCTTCTGGCGTCGCAGCATCGCCCCTACCTTCCTCTTCGACAGCGCCCAGCGCCGCTCATGCGAGGTGGCGATTTCGCGCACCAATACCCCCCTGCAGGCCCTCACCCTGCTCAATGATGAGACCATGATGGAAGCCTCCCGCGCCCTCGCCAAACGCATGCTAGCCGCGAAAAGCGAAGATCGTCTGCCCCTGCTCTACCAGTCCGTGTTGACCCGCCCGGCCACGCCCAAAGAGCTGTCCGTCCTCCAGCGCGAACTCGACCGCGCTCTCGCCCACTACCGCGCCCATCCCGAAGACGCCCGCAAACTGCAAACCACGCCCGAAATCGCCGCGCACACACTGGTCGCCAGCCTGGTCCTCAACCTCGACGAAGCCATCACCCATGAGTGAATCCTCCCTCAACACCACCCGGCGCTACTTCCTCGGCCAATGCACCGGCGTCTCCGTCGGTGCCATGGCTCTCCACTCGATGGCCCAGCAGGAAGTCACCGGCCTGCCCTCTCTGCCCCATTTTGCCCCCAAGGCCAAACGCGTCATCTTCCTCACCCATTCGGGCGGGCCCTCGCAGCTCGAACTCTATGACCACAAGCCCGGCCTGATGCCCTGGGCCGGCAAAGAGCTGCCGGAATCCGTGCGCCAGGGCCAGCGCCTCACCACAATGACTTCAGGTCAGAAGCAGCTCATCCTGCCGGGCCTCACCAAGTTCAGCCGCTGCGGCCAGAGCGGCGCCACCATCAGCGAATGGCTTCCCCATCTTCAGGGCGTGGCCGATGACCTCTGCTTCATCAAGTCGATGACGACAGATCAAATCAACCACGCGCCAGCGATGACGCAGTTCCTCACCGGCCATCAGCTTCCCGGCCGCCCAAGCATGGGCGCGTGGGTCAGCTACGGTCTCGGCAGCCTGAATCGAAACCTGCCGGACTACCTCGTGCTCATCTCCAAGATGCAGCGCCCCAGCGACCAGCCCCTCTACGACCACTACTGGGGCAGCGGCTTCCTCCCCTCCCGCTATCAAGGCGTGAAGCTGCGCAATTCCAAGGACCCCGTTCTGTACCTCACCGATCCCGCAGGCCTGCCGCGCCACCTGCGCCGTGGCATGCTCGACGGCCTCGCCGAGCTGAACCAGATGCGCTTTGAGCAGACTCAGGATCCCGAGATCACCACCCGCATCCGCCAATACGAGATGGCCTACCGCATGCAAACCAGCGTGCCGGAGCTGACCGATCTCAGCGACGAGCCCGATCACGTCTTCGAGATGTACGGCCCCGACTCACGTCGTGCCGGCAGCTACGCCGCCAACTGCATCCTCGCCCGCCGACTCGCCGAGCGCGGCGTGAGCTTCATTCAGCTCTTCCATCCCGACTGGGATCACCACAGCCGCCTGCCAAGCTGGTGCACCGCCCGCTGTCGCGACACCGACCAGCCCAGCGCCGCTCTCATCAAAGACCTCAAACAACGCGGCCTCCTCGACGACACCCTCGTCCTCTGGGGTGGCGAATTCGGTCGTGGCGTGGCCGGTCAGGGCAAATGGGACAGCCCCGAAGCCGGTCGCGATCACCATCCGCGCTGCTTCACCATGTGGATGGCCGGCGGCGGCGTCAAACCCGGCATCACCTACGGCGCCACCGACGACTTCAGCTACAACGTCGCCGAAAACCCCGTCCACGTCCGCGACCTCCACGCCACCGTCATGCACCAGCTCGGCATCGACCACGAACGCTTCACCTTCCGCGCCCAGGGCCTCGACTTCCGCCTCACCGGCGTCGAGCCCGCCAAGGTCGTGAAGGACATCTTGGCGTGATCATCCAAGTAAAGCGAACATCCGCAGTCACTGTTCATCCCCTAATCGCAACTCAAGGAGGCTACGTGATGCCCCTCACCCTCTGCGCCTGCTCCTGAATGGCACCTCGTTGCTCAGCACTCAGTCGCCCCAGATTCTTGAGCTGCATTGCCATCCTCTGGTTCCCCCGCAGCCTCGCCTCATGCTGCAGCAGATAGTCCCAATACAGCGTCGTAAAAGGACACGCCTTCGCCCCCGTCGCCTGCGCAGGATCATACTTGCAGCCCGTGCAGTAGTTGCTCATCCGCTGGATGTATTTGCCGCTGGCCACATAAGGCTTGCTGGCCATCAGACCGCCGTCTCCATACTGGGACATGCCCAGCGTGTTGGGCAGTTCCACCCACTCCACCGCGTCCACATACACCGCCAGATACCACTCGTGCACCTGATGCGGGTCCACCCCGTAGAGCAGCGCAAACAGACCCGTCACCATCAGCCGCTGAATGTGGTGCGCATAGCCGTAGCGCAGCGTCTGCGAAAGAGCATCCCGCATGCAGTTCATGTCCGTCTCTCCCGTCCAGTAAAAACCCGGCAGCGCTTCGTGCGCTTCCATGGCATTCAGCCGCACATAGTCCGGCATCTTCAGCCAGTAGATGCCTCTCACATACTCACGCCAGCCAAGGATCTGCCGGATGAATCCCTCCACCGCCGCCAGCGGTGCCTTGCCTTCACGCCATGCTTTCTCCGCCGCCGCGATCACCACCCGCGGATCCAGCAGCTTCAGATTCATCGCCGCACTCAGCCGTGAATGATACAGCCACGGCTCATTCACCCACATCGCATCCTGATACTGCCCAAACTGCGCCAGCCGGTGCGCGATGAAATCCTCCAGCGCCTCCACGCTCTGCGCCGCCGTCACCGGCCAGTCGAAATCCTTCAGCGTTCCCGGATGCTTCGCAAAACGCTCCTCCACCAGCGCGATGACCTCCCGCGTGATCTCATCCGGCACAAACCTCCTCGGCGGCACCCGCAGCAAATCCGGCCCCGCTTTGCCAAAAGACCCGCGATTGTCGTGATCAAAGTTCCACTCCCCGCCCGCCGGCTTGCCCTCCTCCATCAGCACCCCCGTGCGCTGCCGCATCTCACGGTAAAAGAACTCCATGCGCAGCTGTTTTCGCCCCTTGGCATGCTCCGCAAACTCCGCCTGTGTGCAGAGAAAGTGGCGGTCCTCCGTTACCTCCAGCGGCACCCCCAGCTCCGCAGCAGCCGCCTCCAGATCACGCTGCACGCCCCATTCCCCCGCCTGCACCATCACCAGGGCGGCAGGGCGCAGTTCACGCACACTGGCGCGCAGCGCCTCCACAAAGCTCTCATGCGCACCCATCTCATGATAAACCACCCGCCATCCCTTCTCCCTCAGCGCCTCGCGGAAATGCCGCATGGCCGCCAGAAAGACCGCGATGCGCGCCTTCACGCTCCACACCTTGGTGGACTCCGCCGCCACCTCGGCCATCCACACCACATCCCGCAACGGATCAAAGCCGTCAAAAGCGGCGGATTGAAGATCAAGCTGGTCTCCCAGCACTAGCACAAGTCGGGGTCGGGATGGCATGGCGCATGCGCATTACGCACCACGCCGTGCTGTGGCCGCACCCGGCTTCCATGCCATGGCTGGCCTTCGTATTTGCCCCTGCGCTGACGCGCTTCATAGAAAGCCTCACCCTTCATGCCCCTCATCCGCTACCTCCAGAACCTCTCCACCGGCCGCACCATCCTATGGTGCTACTTCATCTGGTGGGTGCTCAGCATCATCCATCATTTCGATCCCACTCCGCGCATCTGGCTCACCTCACTTGGTCTCAGCGGCATCATCGGCGCCGCGCTGATCCTCAGTACACGCCCATCCTCCGGCACCATCACCAAGACTGATCCCTGGGTTCTCTTCCGCCTCTTTCTCATGCCATTCTGCGTCTCCAGCTTCGCCGCCTTGGTGAAAGACGCAGGCTACCTTCTAGTCTTCCCTCCATCCCTCAAAGAAAACGCCATCGGCATCAGTTTGATCGCAGCCTTCCTCCTCACTGTGCTGAGCGTGAAAAAGCTCAAGCCGCAGGCAGCCGCACCGTGAAAGTGCTCCCCTGCCCGACCGCGCTCGTCACACGCACCCCACCCCCATGCGCTTCCGCCAGCGCCTTCACAATCGACAATCCCAGGCCGCTGCCACCATGCACACGTGAGCGCGCTTTATCCACGCGGTAGAATCTCTCAAACAAATGCGGCAGATGCTCCGGCGCAATTCCACCGCCCGTATCAATCACCTGTACCTCGATCCACGGCGGCGCTTTAGAGACTCTCACCGTCACCTGTTCTCCCGCCGGCGAGTACCTCACGGCATTTTCGACAAGGTTCGCCACCACCCGCTCCAGCGCAATCCGGTCTCCGTTCACACTGAGCGGTTCATTTGTGCCGTCCTCATGCTGCAACGTGATGCGCTTCTCACTCGCGAGTCCCTGCAGTCGCGCGACCACTCCGGCACAAAGTTCGCTCATATTCACCAGCTCCCGCTGCGCAATCCCATCACCAACATCCACCTGCGCGAGTGCCAGCATGTTTTCCGTGAGCCGAGACAGCCGCTCGATCTCCTCCTTGTTGCTGACAAGCACTTCGCGGTAGTCCTCCGCACTGCGCGGCTTTCTCAGCGCCACCTCGATCTCCCCACGCAGCACCGTCAGCGGCGTGCGCAGTTCATGCGAAGCATCCGCCGTGAACCGCTGCTGCGTCGCATGCGCAGATTCCAGGCGGTCCAGCAGCAGATTGAACGAAGCCGCCAGTGCGGCGAGTTCCGCGTCATCGGCAGGCACAAACAAACGCCGCAGTCCCAGTTCCGCACTGCTAAGTCCGCGCGCCGCCTCTTCCAGATTCGCCACCGAGCGCAGCCACTGCCGGCTCAAATGCCAGGCCGCCAACGCTCCCGCAGCCAGCATGGCCGCACCGCAGCCCACCAGCCACACCAGCAGCCGCCATTCCCGCGCCTGCACCGCATCCAACGGCATCAGGGCTTGCGCATACAGCGTCACCGGATCTCCCCACTGCTCACGTCGCGGATGCGTTGCCGCTCGGTACGCGCGCCCGTCCACATAAAGCGTCTCGATCACCGCATTCCCTGCCGGATGTTCGGAACGCCGCACCTCATCACTCAGCAGAATCGCATACGCCAGATTGCTCGACTTGCCTGCAAGGCTGCCGTCCGCCGCAAAAACCTGCAGCATGAAATGACGCTCCTGCACCTGCAGCTCCTGCTCGATCCACGGTTCCATCCGCAGCCGGCTGACAGACACCAGCCTGCCAAGCAGCGTCGCTTTGGAGCGCAGAAAATCATCCAGATCATTCGTCATCGCCTCACGCGCCACCAGCCATGCGATGACGCCAAACATCAGCAGCGCCGCCGCCAGCAGCGCCGTGAAACTGATGCAGAGTCGTGCGCGGAGTGATTTCATGATGTTTGCAGCAGGTAGCCCGCGCCACGCACGGTTTGGATCAGCGCCGGTGAGAAGCCACGATCGATCTTCTCCCGCAAATGGTAAACCGTGACTTCGATCACATTGCTCGGCGTGTTCGGCAGGTCTTCCCACACCGTTTCCGCCAGTTCGGCCCGCGTCACCACATTCCCCGCGCGCCGCAGCAGATGCCCCAGCACGCCGAACTCCTTGGAAGAAAGCGCCACCAGCTTCCCGCCCCGCGTCACCCGCCGTGCCCGCAGATCCACCTGCACATCCGCCGCATGCAGCAGCGCCGTCTCTTCTGTAATGCTCCGCCGCAGCAGCGCACGCACACGCGCCAGCAGTTCCGCAAAGGCGAACGGCTTCACCAGATAATCATCCGCTCCAAGATCCAGCCCCTGCACTCGATCCCCCACGCCATCTCGCGCAGTGAGCATCAGCACCCGCGTGGACACACCCGCAGCCCTCAGCGCACGCAGCACCGAAAATCCATCCCGCAGCGGCAGCATCACATCGAGAATGATCAGATCAAAACTACCGTCCCTCGCCTTGGCCAGCCCTGCCTCGCCATCCAGGGCGGTTTCCACGGCAAAACCTTCCTCCCGCAGCCCGCGTTCAATGAAGCGGGCCACCTTGATTTCATCTTCGATGACGAGGAGGCGCATGCAGGCCAAGAAACGCGGCGATGCCGATCATGAAACCCGTTATTTCTTCTCCAGCACCATGAGGAACTGCCCGGCCTGCGGATTCGTTTGCAGCTTGGTGGGGCGGGTGGAGTTCGGGTTGTCGTTCGCCGAGCACCATTTCAAAGTCTTGCTGTCGAGGTCAAAAATGCCCTCATACTTTTTACCGGCAAACTGCCCTTCCGTCCCCGTGGCATCGATGCGCTTGCCCGAAATCTTGTACGTTCCCGTGCCCATCTCACGGTTTCCCTGCGGATTGGAAGCAGTGATTTTATCCGCCGTGATCACCAGCCGGATGTCCCCATGCTTGGAGCCATCACTGTCCGCCATGAAGCCATCCCACGTGCCAATGAGCTGCTTCTTCACATCGTCCTTCTCATCCGCCTTCGCCGCCGCAGGCTTCGTGGCTGCCGCCCCCTGCTCTTTGACAAAGGCCTGATCAGCCTCGCTCAGGCGTGCCAGAGGCAGTTGCAGCGTGCCACCATTCCCCGTGCGCACCACCACCGCACTTCCCTGCACACTGACAAAATCACCCTCCAAAGTGCGCCCCGTCTGCGCCTCCGTCCAGGTGCGGGACTGAAGACTCGACAAGGCGCAAAAAACCAGGCTGAAGTGAAGCAGAAGCGTTTTCATGACGGTGCGATGAAGGTTGCCCGCCCCAACGCACCGCGATAATTAAAATCACTTCATCTTCCTCCACTCACGCCGGCATCGGCACCCCATACGGCAGTTCGTCAGGGATCGGGGAGAACTCTCGGATCTTGGTCCACAGCGACGCGTAATCCTTGTTCACATCTCCGGACAGGCAGTCGGTGATCTCGTCGCCAGCTTCAGGATACTTCATCACCACCTCCTTGAAGGAAAATTTCGGATTGTAGAAGGCATACACCAGCTTGCGCATGTTATCGATTCCCTGGCGCATCAGCCGGGCATATTCAGCGAAGCGCTCTGGAGAAACGTCATTTGCCACCAGCGCCTCATGCACGGCCTCTCCCGCCAGCACGCCGCTCTTCAGCGCCAGCATCACCCCGCTGCTGAACACCGGATCCAAAAACGCAAAGGCATCCCCCACCAGCAGTAGCCCCGGCGATGCACCATACTTCGAGTGCCGGGAATACTCGCTCGTGATCCAGTATTCCCCCGTGGAGGCTCCGGTCGAAAGATGCTCCTTGATCCACTGGTTCTCGCCAATCTCACGCTCAAACATCGCCTTCGGATCCTTCACCCCATCACGGCTCAAATACTTCCCTTCGGCCACGACGCCCACGCTCACCATGTCCCCATGCATCGGGATGTGCCAGAACCAGCCCTTCTCCGGCACCAGAGCGATCGTCGTCGCACCCTCATCCAGGCCCGCCTCGCGCTTCGAGCCTTTGTAGTACGTCCACACTGCCACCTTGTTCAAATACGGATCACCCACCCGCCAGCCCTCACGAACAGAGGCAAACGCTTCCTTGCCCGAGGCGTCGATCACCAGTTTGGCCAGCAGGTGCTCCTTGGTGCCGTCCTTGTTCTGCACCGCCACGCCGATCACCCGGCCGCTGTCATCCTTGAGCAGCTGCGTCACCGTCGTCTCCTCGCGCACCACAGCACCCTTGCCGCGCGCATGCTCCATCAGCATCTGGTCAAACTCCGAACGCATCACCTGCCACGTCTGCGCCACCGTCTCGCGGTCATAGCGGTTGTAAAAGTAGAAAGGCTGCGAGCGCCGGCCATCAGGCTGCACAAAACTCACGCTGAACTTCTTCATGAAGTGCGACTTCTTCATCGTCGGGATCAGCCCCAGCCGCTCCAGCGGTCCAAACGTGAACGGGATCAACGACTCCCCCACATGATAGCGCGGAAACTTCTCCCGCTCGAGCACCAGCACTTTGTGGCCGTACTCTGCGAGGATGGCTGCAGTGCTGGCTCCGGCCGGACCGCCGCCGATGATGATGACTTCGTGGGTGCTGTTCATGTGCATAACAACTTCAATACGCATGAATGCTGTCTGCTGGTACACCACCTGCAATACCATTTCAGCATCACTTTCATGCCCGTTGGCGATAATGGCGGATGGAAAACAAAAACTTCCCATTCAAAGCCACCTTGGCTACAACCGCGCCAAGAACACGCCCCTTATCGCGCAATAAGCTGCGCTTTCCCAAACAGGCTTCTCCGAAAAGCAGGCAGCATGAATGCCCGTAGAATGGGTGTGGCGACAGCCCGCCCGTTCCCGAGCGCATGGCAACCCCCGAAGACTAGCTCCACTCCCTGCGCAAAACGGTTTGGCGAAGCAGAACATTGAGCGTTGAACCCAGGTACTGATTACTCCACGGCTCCTGCTCTCGTCGGCAGAAAAGGTTCGCTCATCATCTTTTCCACCTCGGTGCGAAATTGAAGCAAGACCGGCTCCAGCGCGGCACGGCTCCAGACATAAACACAGAACGGTGCAGACGCTGACTCTGAGTCCATAGCCAGCGCCGCTGAGACGTATGTTCCTCCCTCGCCATCGGGACATCGCACGTCTCGAACGTGAAAATGTGCCAGCGCAGAAGCAGGAACAATGAGTCGGTGGCCAGGAATCGACAGAGAGGCATTGCGCCGGTCAAAAATCAGAATCGGACCCTCCTTTCGAAACCACAGGGCCATCCCAATGACGACAATCATCATCACACCCCCAAAGCTCATCCACAGTCCGAGGAATGATTGCGTGAAATCAAAGTGTGCCACCACCCAGGCCAATCCTGCCAAAATGACGCTCATAGACACCACAGGAGCCCACCACCGGCCCTTCTGAAACATTTCGACTCGCTGCTCAAACACCCGAACAGCAGGACGGCGCGCCATCCACACTTTGGGCCGTTTCAAGCTGTCGATGGAGGAAATCATGGATACCGATTACGTGAGCAAACCAGCGTTTCACTTCTTAACTTCTCCCAACAGCCTCAACGCCACTTCAATAAGCTTCTCGCCACTGCCCACCTCTCCACGCGCGCTGACGATCTCATAATTCCCCTGGGGATACGCTTCACGGTTCGGCACATACCCCACACTCCCATTCGCCAGCTCTGCGATGATCGTGTGCTTGAACGGCGAAGCATTCTTCAATGCAAGCCCCAGCTCGACAAAAATCTCTCCCGGCAGCGCCACGATAGCCAGCTCATCACTCAGCGCGATCACCTGCACCTCGGCGAGCAGCGGCACCCTCTGCTTCTCCACCGTTTCCAAAATGCACACCGTCTCCGCCATCGGCACGGTACCAAAATTCTTGGTGAACATGTTCGTCGCCATGTCCTTCGCCTTCGCAATCTGCTCCGGTGTGAAGCTGCGCCGCTGCAGCGTCACCTGCTCGGAACGCACACGCGGCGCGAAGGTGCTGACAGTCTTCATGCTCGCCCACGCAGCATCCGTCGCATCCGCCAGCGCAGTGCCCAGCTCCAGCGTGCTGCGGCGCTTGCCGTTGATGTAGTCCCCGTGGTTGATGTTCCCACAGCAGCCATTCGCAAACACCGAGACCATGCCCGGTCCGTGCCGCTCGCTGACCAGCTTCGTAAACACCCCGGGATAATCCGCCGAGATCTTCGTCCCCGCGCCCACCGAGGTCGGGTGCATCGCAAAGTTCAGCAGACTCGCCGTAGGTTTACCTTCGGACTCAAACA
>NZ_JBIPNG010000688.1:0-2644 GCF_044373815.1 Prosthecobacter sp.
CGATGGGCGTGGTTTATGCCGTGGAGAGCGGAGATGACGACAACCTGACTCCGCTGCGAGACAAGCTGGCATCGGAGCGCCGCCCTGATGGCCGGGCGGTTTACACGCCGCTGGTCTGCATCAGCCTGCTGGTGTTTTATGTCTTTGCCATGCAGTGCGTCAGTACCATCGCCATTGTGAAGCGCGAGACGGGAAGCTGGAAATGGGCGATGTTTCAGCTCGGGTACATGACCGGAACGGCGTATGTACTGAGCCTGCTGATCTTCCAAATTGGCAGTGCGCTGGGCTACTAACCTTTTCTCACCATGAACGCAGACTGGCAATCCATCGCAGCGATCGCGGTCGTGCTTGTCACGATCACGCTTTTCATCGTCCGTTCCGCCAAACGCCGGAAGAAGCCGGGGTGCGGTGGCAGTTGCGGCTGTGGGAAATGAGGCGCACAATGCGCCATGATAGCGATTGATCTCTGCACGTTTGATTCCAGAGCTGCCGCCAAATCGCCAGCGGCTTTTGCTGCGGTGGTGGTGGACTGTGTGGAAGACTCCTGGGACAATGGGGCGGACTTGGTGCTGCTGCCGGAATTTGCCTGGGTGGGGCTGGTGCCTTTGGTCGAGCCGAAAACTCTGAAACGAACGGCTGAGGTGTTTTGGGGGGAAGTGCTGCCAGCAGTGAAATCACTGCTGATCCGTCCCGGCAAGGCGGTTGTGCTTGGCACGGTGCCGTTCTGGGATGAGGAGCGCCAGGAATTGCGCAACCGGGCGCCGATCCTGGTGGAGGATAGGGTCCTGTATCAGGACAAGCTGCATCTGACGCCGTGGGAATCGGATTTTTCTCCGGGAACCGAACTGCGGATCTGGGAGTTCGCCGGGCTGCGCTTTGCGGTGGTGATCTGCCTGGATATTGAAATTCCAGAAATCAGCACGCGGCTGCGTGGGGCTGGCGTGGATGTGATCCTCGTGCCGAGTGCCACGGAAACGGTTTTGGGAGTCGAGCGGGTGGGGCGCTGCGCCTCGGCACGTGCGGTGGAACTGGGCTGCGTGGTCGGAGTATGCCACCTGACGGGCACAACCGAGGTGGAGTTGATCGACGTGAATGTGGGGCGCACCGGGGTTTACTGGCCTTCACAGGCGGCATTTCGTGATGCCCCACGGTGGAGTGAGAGCGATATCATTGAGAGCGGCATCCACAAACAACGGCTCATTCTTGATCCCAAGCTTCTTCAGGTCATGCGCAGGATGCCGTTGGAGACAAACCCGTCGTTGCTGAAAAAAATGCCAGTTTTCGAACTGGTGCGCGACTGAGCCTGCCGCGGTTCAGGCCTTGGCCTTTGCCTTGTGGGCGGCATGTCCGGCCACTTTGGTGTCGGATTTGGATTTTGACGATTTCGACTTATGGACGGGCTTTTCGCGGTCTGGGCCGACTTTGCCCTTCGCCTTGGCTTCGTTTTCTTCAGCCCGCTTTTTTTCACCCTCGGAAGGGGCGATGCGCGCTATTTCGAGCGGCTGGGCGGCAAGCGTGGCCGGAGCATTCAGCGCAGGAGAACCATCGACATCATCCGAGGCTGTGGCGGGCTTTTCTTTGTCGCCAGGCGGCAGGCCACCTTTGGTGATGACCACTTTGGCGCCGACGTTCACGGTGTTGAACAGATCCACCACATCCTTCATGCCCATGCGCACGCAGCCATAGCTGGCGGGGTGGCCCAGCCGGTTTTCTTCCGGGGTGCCGTGGATGTAGATGAAACGGTTGAAGGCGTTTCTGTTGGTGGTTTCCATGCCACGCAGCCAGAGGATGCGCGAGACAATGGGATCGCGGCCTGGAGCGTTGGGTTTGAGCACCTCGCCGTTCCAGCGACGGCTTTTCAGAACCGCCCCTGCAGGCAGTCCCTGACCGATCTTGGCGATGACTTCATGCTGGCCCAGAGGGGTCCGGTTGCTGCCTTTCTGGTCGCCGAGGCCGAATTTCGAAGTCGAAATGACGTACTGTTTGGTGAGTTTGCCCTCGCTGTAGATGCCGAGTTTCTGATCTTTCACGCTGACCACCACGTCCCCTTTGGGCGGTGAGGTGCATTGACTGAGCGCTCCAGCCAGCAGGACACTCCCGACGACCTTGAAAAGGCGGTCATTGAATCGGGATTTTTTAGAAGTCCGGCTAAAAAGAAGCATGGGCCAGAAGAATGATATAAGCTAAGATGTTCGCAACTCTGAATTATTACTGTTATCAACGTCGCCAACCGGACACCTGTTTCGCAAGACCCGTGCCATTTGAACGATTGATACTTATCTAGAGACGTTATTTACCATCCTTCCATTCACAATTCAACCCCCGCAAACATGGACGAATCCCCCCTTCACATCCGCCCGTATCAGGACAAGGACCTGACGCAACTGCGCCAGATTACCGTGGCGTCCTTCGGCAGCGTCGCCTTGGAGCAGATGCTGGAGCATAAATTCGGCCGTTGGAATGAACGCGACTGGAAGGTGCGCAAGGCGAGCCACATCGACGACGACGTGGTGCAGTGCCCGGAGGGGTGTTTCGTGGCCGAGCGAGGCACCGAGATTCTCGGCTACATCACCACCCGGCTGGACCGGGTGAATGAAAGGGGGCGCATACCCAACATTGCCGTGGTGGAAAGCGCCCGGGGACT
>NZ_JBIPNG010000112.1:0-15314 GCF_044373815.1 Prosthecobacter sp.
ACAGCACCAGCAACATCGCTGCGGGTGCGGGCAGCATCGACCTGCGCAGCAATGCCATGGCGAACTACGGCATCCTCCGCATGGCGGCCAATGCCCCGCTCTCCGACTTCAAACTCCTCATCGGCAACCTTGGTGGCCCGCAAGACACCTCCTACTTCGGCCTTGCCGGCGGCAACGGCTTGAACGGTGGCGGCAAGAATGCCGGCAGTGCAATCATCGCGCTGAACACGGTTTATACGCAGACGATCAATCTCGCGAAGATCGGCGACGGCACCGCCTTCCTCGGCAGCACTCAGAACGGTGTGGGTCTGAACGGCAGCTACAACGCCGCCACCCTCGGAGTCGGCGCGGGCAACACCTACCGCCTCGGTGTTGGTGGCAGCATTCTCTACGTCTCCAGTGACATGGCCAATAGCAACGTGCTCACCGGAGCGGGTGCGGCTCTCATCGTCGGCCTGCCCCACAGCGGTCTGAACGGGGACAATATCACCGCCGGCAACGGTCGTGGCATTGCGGTCCTCATGACCGCGAACAACTACACCGGCAGCACGTTGGTTAACCGCGCCAGCACGCTGGAATTCCGCGGCAGCCTGACGACGAGCAGTTTTGACACTTGGGGCACCCTGACGGCCGGAGGCCTGGGCGGTACCTTCCTCAATGCGGCTGGCACGGCCATGCTGGCCCCGGTCACACTTCGGAACACCGCGGAGCTCCGCTTCGACTACTCCACCGGCCTGCTCGCCACCGCCAAGCTCGAAGGTTACGGCGGCCAGGGCCGCTGGCTGAACAATCAGACCGTCGACCTCAACAACTCCACCATCCGCCTCATCGGCAACCGCGACATCGAAGTCACGGAAACCGTGGGTGACGTGAACGTGGGCAAGTTTGGACAGTTCGCCGTCCAGCGCGACTTGCTCGACCGCACCGTGAATCTCATCATCGGTGGCGGAGCCGGCGCGGACATCACCCGTCTCACGCAGACGAACAACGGACTCGCTATTTCCGGCAACGCGGCCTCGCTTCAGATCAACCCGGCCAACGGCGGCGTCCTCGGCAGCGATGAGCGCGTGAAGCTCTTCAGCGGCATCGGGGCCAATGGCCTCGTCGCCCTCGGCGGCATCACCAATGGCATGGTGGCTCCTTGGATCGTCAACGCCACGGATGCGCAATTTCTCACCTACACGCTCGACAATGGTTTCGTGAACGCAGGCTTCGACCGCACTTCGGCTGGTGGCAACATCGCTGCAGCAGGCAACATCGTCGGCGGCAATGATCGGTTCCTCCTCAACACGGCGGTTCTGAACTTCAACGCAGCAGGCCTTGGCATCGGCTTGGATGTCTATGCCGGCCGCTTTGACACGGGCATCACCTTTGGCAATAACATCACTGCCGCCGCCACTGACCGCATCCGCCTGCAGAGCGGTGGCTTTATCAACCCCAATGCTGGAGTCCAGATCTTCACCGGCATTGAAGTCGGGGTCGCAGGCAGCGGCCTGAAGGAGTTCAACATTTACAACCAGAACACTGTGACGATCGGCACGATCACGACGCAGACAGCAACCGCCTCGCTGCCAGGTTTGTCGCCGACGACCACGGGGCAGATCACGAACGCCAGCAACGTCGTCAAGCAGGGTGGCGGCACCTTGGTCATCGACTCCCCGCAGGCCAGCTTCAGTGGAAACTGGATCGTTAACCAGGGAAGCATCCAGTTCCGTTCCGCTACGGTTCAGGCCAACCTCGGCGGCACTGCCACCCTTGCCCAGATGAACGCCGGCACAAACGGCCTCGTGGTGATCAATAACCACGGCGGCCAGCTGCAGCTCCGTTCCGATACCGCCAGCACGATCTATAACTTCGGTCTCGTCATCGGTGAAGGCAATGCCCAGGCCACGATCAACAACGACCGTGCCGCCGGCACGACCAATGCGTTGAGTATTCTGACCGGCGGTATCCGCTTCGGTGGCTCTCCTGGGGAGCAAGGCCAGACCTTGTTTGTCAGCAACGCCGGTAACAACGTCGCTATCCAGATCAACGGCCCGCTCGTCCTTAGCGCGGCCACCATGGAAGGTGCTCCGGCCTACAACTACATTCGCCAAGACCCCAACCTGACCGTTCTTGGTCTGGTGACCGGCGGTGCGACTTTGGTCCACCACGGCGGTGCTCAGCTCGACCTCGGCAACGTTTCCAACGGCATCAACACCTTTTCCGGTGGCATCATCAACATCCAGGGCACCGTGCTCATTCGCGGCACCACGACTGGCACGCCAGCGAACTTTGCCACCCTGTTCAGCGGCATCAATAATGGCGGTATTGGTGCGGGTGACATCACCCTCTATGGCGGCGCACTGAGCCTGGCCATCGACGGTGCGAACACCACCACCCGTGAGCGCTATGTCATTGGCACCAACCCTCTCGGCAACAACCTCATCGTTAACGGAGCGTCCTCTGTGACCGTCAACCGCAACGTCGCCAGCACTGCCGCCAACAAGCACCTTGTCTTCAAGGACCTCACCATCGGCAGCACGTCGCTGACCGTTGTTTCAGGCAACACCTATGTGCTGGAAATCAACAACCAGACCAACCTCACGGGCACGCCGCTGCTCGTCACCACCAACCAGTTCCTTCTCAATGGTGCCATCACCGATGGCGCAGGAACCGCACGTGGCACCATCGGCCAAGCAATCATCAAGAGCGGTGGCAGTGACCTCTGGCTCAACGGCACCACCAGCTCCTTCGGCGGTCTCTATGCCGGATCGACGAGCGCCAACGGCCTCGGTATCGTTGTCAATGCCGGCCTGCTTCGCTTTGGTGATGTCAACTCCGGCGATACCAACGCCACCACGGCGATGAACTTCGACGCCATGCTCCGTGGCAGCGCCATCCGTGTGAACCCGGGTGCGCAGATCCTCGTTGGCAGCAGCGGGCTCAACTTCGGCACCAGCCAGATCGAGCTCCTCAGTTCCGGCTCGTCCCTGTCCCTGTTCCGCATCCGCAGCACCGCCCTCACGCAGTCCAACCTGGCCAACTGGTTGTCCACCAATTCCAGCGGCGTCATCGCCCTTGATGGTGTGACCGCCACGCCGCTGAACCTTGCCGCCATCGGCAACGGCACTTCGTTCCTGGGAGCCACGACCGACACGAACTACAACTTTGAGACTCTCGGGGTTGGAGCAGGCAATGTTTACCGCATCGGTGGTGGTGGCGCCCGAGTTGCTTTCAATTCGACGGACACTGGGACCCTGGGTGCATTTGTGGAAGGGGCAACACCGGGCACGCGCGTGCTGTTCGGCAGCCAGGCCGGGAACGGCAACAGCGGTGAAACGGATCTTTTTGACGTCAACACCTACACCGGCGGCACCATCATCAGCCGAAGCTCAAGTGTCTTGACCCGCACTGCGACAACGGGTGCCAACGGCCCCCTTGGCAACGGCGGTGCCGTGGACATCTTCGGTCAGCTCCGGCTATACAGTGGCGCCACGCTGCGCAACTTCGCCGGCACAGCGAATCAATACACCGTCAATCTCCACCCCGGTGGTGTGTTGTATTTCGACAATGAAGGTGGAATCCAGAACCGTTACGACGATACGACAGCCCTAAACCTGAATGGCGGTCAGCTCTATCTCCGTGCGGAAAACAACGCTGCGACCACCACGACGGAAGTAATCGGAGCTGTCGGATTCTCCAGAGGCTCGTCCCTCCGTGTGGATCGCCGCATCACTAATGGTGCCGTGCAGTTGACGGTCGCCAGCCTCACCCGCGCGGGAGTCGGCACCACCATGGCCATTGTCACCAACGGAGCTTTCCTGGGGCTTAACGCCGGAGTCGATGAAGTGGAACGCATCAAAGTTACCGCGTGGGACACGACCCTCCCAACTCTGTCCGGCACGCTGGCCCGCAACGGAACCCCAGGCTTTGCCAACAGCGGCATGCTGCCCGCCTATTACATCGACGCCACGAGCAACACCTTCCTGAGCTACAACAGCACCACCGGCTTCCAGTCCGTGCTGAGCACGGCGACTCCCACCACCAATCAGGTGGCCTACAGCAACATCTTTGCGGGTGGCGTCTTCAGCACCAACACCAACGCCAGCAGCATCGTGGACATCACCACCGGTGCCGTGACGCTGACACAAGATCAAACGGTCTATGCGCTGCGCACCAGCCAGGGCATCAGCAGCGGCGTGGGTCAATACAACACCATTACCTTTGCCGACGGTGCCACGGACGCTGATCGCGGCGGCCTCATCAGCACGGGTACGACCACCATCGCCACCAACCTGAGGTTCGGAACCACCGGAACCAAGGAAGGCATCATCTTTAATCCTGGCACCACCACACTCACCGGCGACATCTACGCTGGCAGCATGACGAAGTTCGGTGCTGGCGCGCTTGTGATCGGAAAAGACCAGACCGCCGCTGCCAACGGCACGGGCTTCGCCGGAAACTGGACCGTCAATGGCGGTGCCCTGACCTTGAACACCTTCGGAGCATCAGGCGACGGCGGCACGATCACCCTGAACGCCAGCGGCACGGCGACCGCAGCCGGCACCACGCTGAACCTGCTGGCCCAGCCCGGCAACTCGCTCAACGGTCAATACACGGTGGGTCGCATCATCTCGGTGGACAACTCGATCATCGTGTCGACGCCGAACCTGACTGACAGTGTCGTGGGCATTAGCGAGCTCGAGTCCTTCTCGACTGACACGACTGGTCTCTCACCAGCCCGCCTCCGTGTGCAGACCGGCAACACCCGCTCCGTGTTGAATGCAGGAACACTCTTCCTCACCGGTGCGGGAGGCTCAATCATCGACATTAACGCGGGTGCTGTGAACAACCAGATCACTTCTGGTGCCACGGGTTCCGGTCTGAACGTGACCGGCCTCAACGGCAGCCGCGACCTCACCAAGTGGGGCAACGGCTACCTCTGGGTCGGCGGCAACAACACCAGCTTCACCGGAAACGTCAGCATCGAACAGGGCGCCATCGGCATCACCAACGCCAACGCTCTTGTCAATGCTGCCAGCATCATCGCCAGACGCTACGGTGTCCTCGACATTCTCACCACAGGCTTCACCAAGGTCGTGATCTACGAGGCCGGTTCCGTCGAACGCTGGAGCGTGGACAATGCCCGCAGCGGAACCATCAACCTTGGTGGCGGCTCGCTCCAGGTGAACGCCGACCAGAACACCACAGTGGCCACCATTCAGCTCAATGGCGGCTCCATCGAAGGCTTCCTTCGCACGGATGACGTGTCCAACGCCAACTCTGGTACGGTGTTCCGCACCCTCGGTTCTGGAGTCAGCATCAGCCTCCTTGGCAATTCCTTTGTTGGCCAGAATTACTTCACCGACGGCGGGAACGGCACCGACAACGGTCGCGCTTCCGACACCGGGACCGGGTCCGCATCTGACGTCAATAACAGCAGCGAGCTGACCAATACCGCCCGCGGCGCGATCCTTGAAATCAAGGGCAACATCAGTGGTGCAGGCGGCCTCACCAAGCAGAGCACTGACACCGTAATCCTCTCGGGAACGAACACCTACAATGGTGGCACCAACATCGCCAACGGCACACTCCGGCTCGCCTCAGCCGCCGCCCTGCCCAACGGCACCAACGTCACCACCTCCAGCCGCGGTGTCCTTGATCTTGGCGGTTTCAATGCCTCCATCGGCAATCTCAACTCCTCGGTGATCACAGGTTCGGCCTTCAGCAGCTCGAGCGGTTTCATCACCAACAGTGCCACGGTGATGAATACACTCACCGTCACGCCAACGACGGACAGCTCCTACAGCGGTGTCGTCCAGAACAACATCAATGTCATCAAGAGCGGCACCCAGAAGCTGGTCTTCACCAACATGAACACCTACAACGGTGCCACCACGGTGAACGGCGGAGTCCTGCAAGTCACGCATGTGACCTCCGGTGCCATCGACGGCATTTCCGGCACCTCCTCGCTGACAGTTGCCGCCGGAGCCACCTTCAATCTGCTGACCGGCACCACTGGTGGTGTGCTGACTTTGGCGCCATTCACTGGCACCATCCTGAACCTCGCTAATGGCAGCCGCCTCGGTGTCGAAGTGGGCACCCTCGGCAGCAGCATTCTCCTGAACACCGGTGCCAAGGCACTCGTGACTGGCAATGTCACAGTGGACGCCTACTTCATCAATGGCAGCGTGGAAACGGGTGACAACACCTCCACCATCCTCGCTGCTGCTTCTGGTGGCTTGGTGAACACCAACGGCAGCACTGGCACCTACTCGGTTGGCAACCTTTACAATGTCACCAATTTCAAGGTCACCGGCATTACTGCGACGGACACCCGGGTGTACTTTAACACTGCATCTACGGCGGCGCTCACAGCTGCCTACTGGGTGGGTGGCTACAGCGGAGCTCCAAATGTGTGGGCCGTATCCAATGGTTCGACGACGAGCAACTGGGCCACAGATCTGGCAGGCACCGCCACGGGACTCGTGCCGAACGTTGGCACGGATGTGTACCTCTCTGCCACCAGCAATTCGAACCAGAACAACATGGTGCTCGGTGCCGATATGAGCATCAAGAGCCTCACGGTGAACACCCAGAGCGCTGGCAGCGCGGTGGTGCTGAACAGTGATGGCGGTTACACGCTGACCATTGCCAATGGCATCACCACGGATGCGGGTTCCAGCACTGCAACCATCAACAGCAAGGTGGCCCTCAGCGCCGCCACTGCGACCATCACGGTTAACTCGACCAACGCGCTTGCCATCAATGGTGCTGTGAGCGGCACGGCCATCACGAAGGCAGGTGCCGGCACCTTGGTTCTCGGTGGAATCAACACCTACACCGGTGTCACCACTGTCAGCGCTGGTGTGCTGAGTGCTGCCAACAATCTGGCGCTGGGCACGACGGCTGGAGCCACCACGGTCTCCAGTGGGGCATCTCTGGAACTCCAGGGCGGCATCACCATCGCAGGTGAGGCGCTGACCATCAATGGAACCGGTGCCTCGAACAGCGGTGCCCTCCGCAATCTCAGCGGTAACAACATCTACAACGGCACCGTCGCCCTCGGCAGCGCCTCGACCATCCAGTCCGACGCAGGAACCCTGAGCATCAATGGCGGCATCAGTGGTGCTTTCGGCCTGACAGTTTCAGGTGCCGGAAATACGGTGATCAACGGGATCATTGGCACGGTTGCCGGCACTCTGACCAAGAACGACTCGGGCACACTGACCCTCGCCAACGCCAACACCTACATCGGTGCCACCACCATCAACGGCGGCACGGTGATTGTCTCCAATGCCACAGGTCTTGGAACCGTGGCGGGTGGCGTCACGGTTGCCAGCGGTGCAACGCTCAACATCAATGGTGTGACGGTGGCTGAAACACCGGTGAATTTGAACGGCGCCGGGGTAGGTGGAAATGGCGCCCTCACCGGCACCGGAGTGTCTACCCTAACAGGTGGATCGGTCGTCCTGCAAAGCAGCAGCTCCATTGGAGCCGCCAACGCCACGGACGTTCTGACCATCAGCAATGTGATCTCTGGCACTGGAATGAACCTGACCAAGGTCGGGGCCGGCACGGTGATCCTGTCTGCCGCCACGGCTAACACCTATACTGGCACAACGACGGTTTCGGGAGGCACCTTGCAGCTCGGCAACGGCGGCACGACCGGCGCACTCGACGTTAACAGCACGGTCAGTGTCGGCACAGGTGCGGTCTTTGCAGTCAATCGCAGCAATGCCGTCGCACAGGGTACGGATTTCGGTGCCGGCGCCATCACGGGTGCGGGTGGATTCGCTCAGACCGGCTCGGGTGTGACCACATTGTCCACGTCTGGCAACAGCTACTCTGGTGGCACCACGGTGAACAATGGTGAGCTGCGTGTCACAGGCAGCCTGACGGGCGGCGGTTCGGTGATTGTGGGTGAAAGCGGTGGTTCGCTGACCAACGCAGCAGTTCTTGCAGGTGCTGGCAACGGCACCACCAGCGGCATCATCGCTGGTGCGGTCACGGTGGGTGGAGTGAACAGCGTGGGCATTCTCACTCCTGGAGTCACCTCCTTGAATGCAGACAAGGGTGCTCTGACGATCACTGCAAGTAACACAGCGCTGACAGTGGCCACCGGTTCGCAGATTCAGCTGGGCATCACCACTCCGACCACCGCTGCGGTGACAAACTACAGCTACACCTTCAACATCGGTGCCACCACCTACGCTACCGCCAAGGCCTACTTTGACGCTCTGGGTGCAGGTGCAGATATTTACACCAAGGGGGCTCCGACAGCCTCCACGAATCACGACTTCATCAACCTCAGCGGCACCAACAGCACACTCTCTGTTGGCAATCGTTCGGGTGCCACATGGGGTCAGGGTTCCATCGTGGTGAACTCGGTGGGTGCTGTTTCAGCACAGCAAGGACAGGTCTTCAACCTGATTGACTGGAGCGGTGCCAACCTGAGCGGTGGCTTCAGTGTCGGGGCTTTCAACACCTACGATGCAAGCACCAGTGTCATTGCCGGCGATCTCGATCTTGCAGCGCTTGGTGGAGGACTGGCATGGGATGTCAGCGCCTTCAGCACCTACGGCGTCATCGTTGTGGTGCCTGAGCCATCCCGCATGCTGTTGCTGATGTTCGGTCTGCTCGGCCTCTTCTACAACCGCCGCCGCCGTTACAGCCGCCTGTAAGCGGTTCTGATTCATCAAAAAGCCCGGTCGGCCTCAGTGGCGCGATCGGGCTTTTTGCTGCCTGCTGGTCAACCGGACAGGTTGCAGCCAAGATCAGGGATGGCGGAGGAAATCAGCCGGGCAGGAGCCTGGCGGCGATATTGCGGGCGGTTTGAATCAGCTTTGCCTTCTCCTCCGCAGTGAAGTCATACGGTACCAGCTTGCCGATGCCCAAGGTGCCACAGAGGCGATCACCATCCAGCACCGGGACGGCCAAGGTACCCTGCACCTGCGTCTGTTTCGCGCCGGGTTTGGCCACGCCGGAGGTGTCTGTCTGCAGATTGCACATTTCCACGGGTTCCTTGCGCTCTGCGGCGACGCCAGCGATGCCTTTGCCCACAGGGATGGACTGGATGATGGGCATCAGCGCTTCCGGGATGCCCTGATGGGCCACCAGCTTGAGATGGCGGTCCGCTGGGTCCAGACGGTGCAAAGTACCCGTGGTACAGCCGAAATCCGCGATGGTTTGGGTGAGGAATTCAGCCCAGGAGGGGTCGGTGGAGGAAAACATGACGCAGGGAAGGAGTGTGAAGTCGGGATTTGTCGTTGTCGCGGCGAAAGGGGGCGTTATTCTGCCGCCATCTTCGTTTCTGTCATGAAAACCTGCTCTGCTTTTTTTGTCCTTCTTTGGGTGACCTCTGCCATCGCGCAGCCCGCCGCCCCGGCTGGCACCCCCATTGTGGCCAAAAGCACCTACCACCCCGACAACTCGCACTCGGAGACCATCGTTGACAAATCCACGAACGAACTCATCGAGTCCACTTACAACGCCGGCGGGGCGCTGGTGTCCAAGAAGCACTACCTGCTCAATGAACGCGGACTGCCCACCCAGGGGCACATCTACGACGGACGTGGCAACCTTGTGGCCCGCTCCCAGGTCTATTTTGATGCGTATGGGCGCGCCACGGAGATGCGCTCCTTCAATCTTAACGGCCAGTGCTATCAGCAGGTGATCTATGAGTACGATGCCCAGGGCGTCGCTAAAAAGCCCAAAGTCGTCAATGTCAATCCCGGTGCCGCCCCCTCGATCAAGCCCGGCGTCATCGATTTCACCAACAATGCGGCTCCTGGAATGGTGCAGCCACCCCAGCAAGGCGTGCCTGCCCAGGCCCCAGCCCAAGCCCCGGCGGAACCGAAGAAAAAATCCTTCTTTGGGCGGCTGTTCGGCAAATAGGAAAATACAAACACGGCATTGATGGAAGCCCCCGCACCCGGCCAGCGCTGGATCAGTCAAAGCGAGCCCGAACTGGGACTCGGAATCGTCAGCAGCATTGAAGGCAATTTTATTGACCTGCGCTTTCCTGCTGCAGGTGAAAAGCGCCGCTATGCCCGCAACGGGGCTCCGCTGAGACGCGCCAGTTTCAAGGCAGGCGACAAAATCACCCTGCGTGATGGGGCGGAACTGCAAATCGACTCTGTTGCCTCGATTGACGGGGCATTGCTCTACCATTGTGGCACACGCAGCTTCCCTGAATCTGACCTTGCCGATACGCTAAGCCTGGGTGGGCCGCAGGAGCGCCTGCTGGCCGCGAGCGTCGACGATCTGCAGGCCTTTGCCCTGCGTGCCGAGGCTGTGGAATGGCGCTGCCGCATGCAGGCCTCGCCGGTGCGTGGTTTCATCGGGGGGCGTGTCGATCCGATCCCGCATCAGATGTCCATCGCCGCAGACGTTACGGGGCGCCTGCTGCCGCGCGTCCTTCTGGCGGATGAAGTGGGGCTTGGCAAAACGATTGAAGCCGGTCTGATTCTCCATCGCCTGAACCTCACGGGGCGTGCGTCACGCATTCTGGTGCTGGTTCCTGATGCCCTGCCGCACCAGTGGTTTGTTGAACTGCTGAGGCGGTTTAATCTGATGTTCAGCCTCTTTGATGAGGAGCGCTGCGCCGCCATCGAAGCGGGAGATCCTGAGGGCAATCCTTTCCTCGACAGCCAGCTGGTACTCTGCCCGCTGTCGCTGCTGAGTGGTTCGCCCAAGCGTGCGCAGCAGGCTGCGGACGCGGCCTGGGATCTGATGATCGTTGATGAAGCTCACCATCTTGAGTGGGCCGTCGGGGCACCGGGTGTCGCTTATCAGGTGGTCGAGGCCATCGCGCAGCGGGTGCCTGGCGTGCTGTTGCTGACCGCCACGCCGCAGCAGCTTGGTGCTGAAGGTCACTTTGCCCGTTTGCGACTGCTGGACCCGGATCGTTATGGCGATCTGGACGCCTTCCTGGCTGAATCCACGCGCTATGAGCAGGTGGCGCAGGTGGTGGATCGCATCCTGCAAGGCGGGCTCATGAGTGCGGCGGATCGTGAACTCTTTGGCAGCCATTCGCCGCGGGTGCAGCAGCATGCCGCTGAGCTTGTCGGAGGCGATGAAACCGCGCGTCAGCGCCTTGTGGCGGACCTTCTGGATGAATTTGGAACTGGTCGCGTGATGTTTCGGAACACCCGTGCCGTGATTCAGGGGTTCCCACCCCGGAAGTGCCATCTGCGGGAGCTTGTTCTTGAAGCTGGGGCGACACCCGACGAGGCGCTTGCCCGATGGCTTGCTGCGACGTTGCGCGAACTTGGCGAGGCCAAGGTCCTGCTCATCTGCCGCACGCGCAAGCTTGCGGAAGACACCCATGAGCGCCTGCTGCGCGAGATCAATGTGCATGCCGTGCTCTTCCACGAAGGGCTCACGCTGATGCAGCGGGACCGGCACGCTGCGGCGTTCGCCGATCCCGAAGGCGCGCGCATTTTGATCTGCTCCGAGATCGGCAGCGAAGGCCGCAATTTCCAGTTCGCGCAGCATCTTGTTTTATACGATCTGCCACGTGATCCGGAACTGCTGGAGCAACGCATCGGACGTTTGGACCGCATCGGCCAAAAGGGGACGATCAACATTCATGTGCCGTTTATCGCGGGCAGTGAAGGGGAGGTGCTGGCGCGCTGGTATCATGACGGCCTCGACGCCTTTGAACACAGCCTGCAGGGGGCCACGCAGCTTCTGCACAGCTTTGCCGCAGAGATCGAAGGGCTCTGCACCGGTTTCAATGCTAAAAAACTCGCCGACTGCATCCGCCGCACGAAGGCGCTGAGTCTTGAAGTGCGCCAGAAACTTGAACGCGGGCACAACCGCCTGTTGGAACTGAACTCGTGCAAGCCGCGCCTCGCCGCACGCATGATCGAGCGCATTCGAGATGTGGATGCAGGGCTGGATTTCGAGCGCTTCTTCATCCGTCTGCTCGACCACTTTGGCATGCATATCGAGGAGATGACGCACCGGACCTGGTACATTCGTCCTGACAATCTGATCACGGACGCGCTGCCATCATTGCCTGAGGAAGGGCTTACTTTTTCCTTTGATCGTGAACGTGCGCTCTCTCGTGACCACGAGGCTTTTCTGACCTGGGATCATCCGCTGGTTTGCGCGGGTCTGGATGTGTTGCTCGGCTCTCCTGCTGGCAATGCTGGATTTGCGTTTTGGAAAGCGTCAGGTGGCGAGGGCTTGGTGCTGCAAACGTGCTTCATTGCGGAGTGCATCGCACCGCCAGCCTTGCATGCCACGCGCTTCATGCCTGCCATGCCTTTGCGGGTCGCGGTCGATCATCAGGGCAAGGATTTGAGTGCGGATCCTGCCTTCACCCGGGCCAAGCTCACGCCGGGTGATCCGACGCGCACGGTCGAGAACGAAACGGTACGCCACAAGCTGCTGCCCACCATGCTGGGCAAGGCGCAGCAACTTGCCGAATCGCAGCTCAAGACGCTGCAGCAGCGAGCGGTGGCGGCCATGCGGAAGCAGATGGATGAAGAGATCGCCCGACTTGAAGATTTGCAGGCGCGCAATCCGCATGTGCGGTCTGAGGAGATCGATGCCTTGCGTGATCAGCGGGATGCACTGGCGGCGGCTATTGGTGCGACCACGGTACGGCTGGATGCGGTGCGGCTGGTGTTGAGGCTGAAATGAAGAAGGGTGCGGAAGGCGGGGGCGGACAAGGGGCACAGCGAGGGTAAGAGCGTTGACTGCTCGCGGGCGCAAACTTGCTGCGGAGCTTTTTGCAGACGCTGCTGGTGGGCGTCGGGTGCGACGGTGTGCTGGGTTTGCTTCCAGGTTGTGTGGTGCCGTACCCAGGGTCGCCTCGCTGAGGCTCGGCTGACCCTGGGCTCAATTACGCAGCTCCCTTGGAGCTGAAGAACAGTGCTGGCGGAAGTCAGGAGTGGGCATGATTCCGAACTCTTGCCATCGTGCGGGTACAACACGAATCCCCTCACCCTTACCTTTGACTTCGTCTATCTCCGCTTCGCTACGGTTCCCCAAAGGGGGGCATGGGCATTGCCTTATCATCCGTGGGGAGAGGGGATTCGCTTTGTGCCCGCACAATTGTTATGCACCAAGAAGGCCATGAAATGATTTAAAGTGCTCTAATCAAAAGGGGGATCATTGCTGATCCCCCTTCGGTGAGTGTTGAATTGAAGGGATCAGGATGATCCCTGTGCTGGTCAGGCCGGCACGCCTGTCAAGCCTGGGGCCATGCCGCCGTCGTCTTCGTCTTCACGCTTTACTGGGCGTGCGTCCGGGGACTTGGGAAGGGGGGGCGGGGGTGGTGGCTTGCTCTTGTTTTCCGGGGGATTGAGGAGCCGGCCGTGAGCCATGATTTCCTTGATGTGGTTGCCGTCGAGGGTTTCGTATTCGAGCAAGGCGTGGGCGAGGACATCGAGCTTGTCCTTGTGCTTAAGCAGGACTTCTTTGGCTGTGGCGTAGGCTTCGTCGATGAGGCGTTTCACTTCTTCGTCGATCTTCTGCGCGGTGTCTTCGCTGTAGTTGCTGCTGCCACGACCCATGAAGGCGTTGCTTTCGTTTTCGCCGTATTCGATCATGCCGAGCTTGGTGCTCATGCCCCAAGAGCAGATCATGCTGCGGGCGATGCGTGAGGCCATGCGGATGTCTCCACTGGCTCCGCTGGTGACATCGCCAAACTGGATTTCTTCGGCCACACGACCGCCCATGGTGACAATAAGATTGGAGATGAGCTCGCTCTTGCGGTGGGTGAACTTGTCCTCTTCCGGCAGCATCATGGTGACGCCGAGGGAGGGGCCGCGTGGGATGATGGTGACCTTGTGGAGGGGGTCAGTGTGTTCCAGCACCTCGTTGAGGATGGCATGGCCGGCCTCATGGTAGGCGGTGTTTTCCTTTTCCTTCTCGGTGAGGGCCATGCTGCGACGTTCACGGCCCCAGCGCACCTTGTCACGGGCTTCTTCGAGCTCGGGATTGGTGATGGACTTCATGTTTCTGCGTGCGGCGAGCAGGGCGGCTTCGTTGAGCAGGTTGGCCAGTTCGGCACCGGAGAATCCAGGGGTGCCACGAGCGATTTTGGAAAGGTCGGCGCTGTCGGCCAGCTTCACCTTCTTGGCGTGAACGCGGAGGATTTCCTCGCGGCCCTTCACATCGGGAAGGTTCACAGTGACCTGGCGGTCAAAACGGCCGGGACGAAGCAGTGCGGGATCAAGCACATCGGCGCGGTTGGTGGCGGCGATGATGATGATGCCTTCCTGAGTGTCAAAGCCGTCCATTTCGACGAGCAATGCATTGAGAGTCTGTTCACGTTCGTCGTGACCACCGCCCATGCCGTGACCGCGATGACGGCCCACGGCGTCGATTTCGTCGATGAAGATGAGGCAGGGGGCGTTCTTTTTGCCCTGTTCGAACATGTCACGCACACGGCTGGCACCGACACCGACGAACATTTCGACGAAGTCCGAGCCGCTGATGCTGAAGAATGGAACATCGGCCTCGCCCGCGATGGCTTTGGCGAGGAGGGTCTTGCCGGTGCCGGGAGGGCCGGTCATGAGCACGCCCTTGGGGATCTTGCCGCCGAGGCGCTGGAACTTCTTCGGGTCCTTGAGGAACTCGACGATTTCCTGCACTTCTTCCTTGGCTTCCTCAACGCCGGCCACGTCCTTGAAGGTGACCTTGTTGCGGTCCTGGGCGAGCATCTTGGCCTTGCTCTTGCCGAAACTCATGGCGCCACGGCCTGCGCTGCGAAGCTGCTGGCGCACGAGAAAGTAAAAGAAGGCGAGGATGACCAGCAGAGGAAGAAGGAAGCCGATGAGGGAGGACCACATCTCGTTGTCATAGACAGGGATGAGGACGAGCTTGTGAGCGTCGAGCAGCTTGTGGAGCTCCTCCTTTTGAAACTCAATGTTCACGGCAACACTGAAAGCCTTCGACTCCGGTTTGGTGGTTTCGAGGGCGGGTTTCTCAGTAATTTCCTTGGCTGGCTCGGCAGGAACAGGTTTGATTACGCTAGGCGCTGCAGGCTCGGTGCTGCCTGCTGCGACCGCAGGCGGCGTGACGCTGGCAGGCAATGGGAAATAGCTGCCCTCAATGGTTTGCTTTGAGGTGGCGTCGGAATTGATAAGGACCAGCGGCTTGTTCGGGTCGATGCGGTCAGCTTCAACGTGCTTCTTGAATTCTGCGTAGTCGAATACCTTGCGGCTTCCGGTCAGTCCCTTGTTCATCATGAAGCCCGAGATCAGCAGTGTGATCGCGAGTGCGAAGAGCATGAAACCACGCCAGTTGAACTGCGGATCTTGGTTGCGACGGTTGGGGCCGTCGGGGCGATTGTTGAAGGGGTCGTCGGACAT
>NZ_JBIPNG010000505.1:0-4557 GCF_044373815.1 Prosthecobacter sp.
GATTCAGGTAGAAATCAACGCCACTATCATCCAAGCCTGTCGTTGACCCAACATATCCCGCTTTCTGCAAAATATCGAATAGCTGTTTAGCATTTTGGAAGACTCTTTCAGCAAACGCAGCGCGATCTACTTCAGAAGTAAATGCAATCGGCTCATGAGGGTGAGCACTGCGCTCGAAGGCAGCCTTGGGATCGATTCGGAGGGATGGTTTCACGTTCTTATCGCTCTTCCCGTTCACTATTTGTCTTCCAATTTCCTGTCGAGATAACGTTGAAGAGGACGGGTAGGATTTTGCTGCGGTGAAGGCCTTGGTCGCTTGTCCGTTTACACCAGTGCCGCCGGCGTCTGTTCCTCCATCTCCTCAATGGCGGTCAGGCGGGCCTGCTCTTCATCGAGGTCTTCATTCACCTGAACGGCGTCGGGTTGTTCTTCGTCAGAAGCATCTGAGGCTTCGGCGTCGTCCTCGGCCTTCTTCTTGCGCTTGGGCTGGTTCGGGGCTTCGAGGGCGAGTTCCTGGACGGTCTTGTCCATGGTGCGGGTGTCTTCCGTGGTCATGCGGACGCCGACGGGCTTGCTGACACCGAACTCCTGCATGGTGACGCCGTAGATCACATCCGCGCGGCTCATGGTGCGCTTGTTGTGCGTGACGATGATGAACTGGGAGTTGTCGATGAAGGCATCCAGCATCTTGAGGAAGCGGCCGATGTTGGTTTCATCCAGCGGGGCATCAAGCTCATCCAGCACGCAGAAGGGGCTGGGCTTGACCTGGTAGATGGAGAAGAGCAGCGCCACGGCGGTCATGCTGCGCTCGCCACCGGAAAGGAGGCTGATGGTCTGCAGCTTTTTGCCCGGGGGTTTGGCGATGATTTCGATGCCGGTTTCCAGCGGATCGTTTTCATCCACCAGCATGAGGTCGGCTTTGGCGGCAGGGCCGAAGAGCTCGCGGAAGTTGTTGTTAAAGAAGCCGCGCACCGCCGTGAACGTTTCCACAAACATGGTCTTCGTGGTCTCGTTGATCTTGGCGATGACCTGCAGCAGCTCGTCCTTGGATTTGACGAGGTCGTTGTGCTGGGTGTCGAGGAAGTTGTGGCGCTCTTCGAGTTCTTCGAACTCCTGGATGGCGTCGAGATTGACGGGGCCGATGCCTTCAAGCTTCTGACGGAGTTCATAGACGACCTCCATGACGAAGGCCCAGTCTGGCTGTGCTTCTTCGCCGGGAATGACGACTTCGTCGATGTCCACGGCGTCGTCATCACGATTGGAGACGGCGCGGATGACGGGAGCTTCGACTTCCTCGGCCGCTGGTTCGGCGTCTTCCGCATCTTCGTTGCTGGGTTCGGCGCCATCGGCGGGTGCGCTGGAGCCTGCGGCATTGGCCGCGCCTTTTTTGCCACGGGTACGGTTCTTCTTCTGCTCTTCGATGGTGACCATCAGCACGTGGTAGTCAGGCTCAAAGGCTTCGATGTGGAAGCTGTAGCGCTCCTGGACCTGATTGATCAGGTTTTCGAGACGAAGGTCCACGCGGGTGAGGGTGACTTCGGCGCGGTTGCGGGATTCGTTGAGGCCGTTGAAGCTCTGACGCAGCTGCGTGAGCTGGGCTTCGAGCTGGCTGACCTGCTCAAACAATCCGGCGCGCTCTTCGGTCTTGGACTGCAGGTGTTCTTCGATGGCGCCGATGGTGTCGCGCTGGGATTCGATCTGCTCCTGGAAGCGGGCGTTTTCAGCCTCGCTCTGCTGGATGCGCATGCGCCAGGTGTTGATCTCTTCGGAGAAGCGATTGATGCCGGCCTGCAGCTCCTGCAAGCGCACGCCGAGAGGGGCTTTCTGGCGCTCGATGGAATGCAGCGCGCTCTGCTCAAGGGCGAGTGCGGTGCGCAGCTCATTGAGGCGTTCGCTGGATTCGAGCTCGCGACGGAGGAAGGACTCCATCTCGAGTTCGAGTTCGTTTTCGAGGGCGCGTGAGGTGGCCAGTTGCTCCTGGGCGATGGCCACGGCTTCTTGGAGCTGCTGGATCTGGCTTTCAGAGCCGCTGATGCGATCCTGAATCTGGTTCTGGTCCCACTCCACGCTTTCAAGCTTGGCGGTGGCCTGCTGCAGCGCGCGCTGCACGACGCTGATCTTGCCCTGGAACTGGGAGAAGCCTTCGCGGGCGCGCTGGGATTGCTCGCGCAGGGAAACTTCCTCGCGCTGCATTTCTTCCAGCTGCGCGGTGATGTTGTTCACGGCGTCTTCCTTCTCCATGTACTGGAATTCGAGCGCTTCCACTTCCGTGCGGAGCTGGCGCACTTCGGCCTCACGGCGCAGCGTGGAGGAGCCTTCCTCCTTGGTGGCACCGCCGGTGATGATGCCGTCATGCGTGATAAGCTCGCCGCGCATCGTGGCGATGGCGAGGTGCGGCATCTCGCGCTTCATGCGCAGAGCGGTGTGCAGATCGTCCACGATGACGACATTGTGCAGGAGGTGATCAATGAGGCTCTGCACGCCGGTTTTCACGCGCACCTTGTCCGTGGCCCAGGCGATGGCACCAGCGGGAAGAAGCTCGCGATCTGAGGCACGGCGCAGGTTGCAGAAATCATGCGGCACCAATGCGGCGCGGCCCATTTTGTGATCCGTGAGGCGGTCGATGATCTGGGCGGCGAGTTCGCTCTCCGTGAGAAGAACGGCCTGCAGGTGGTCTTTGAGCGCGGCTTCGATGGCGGTGATGTACTCGGGATCCACTTCGATGCTGGAGGCCAGCAGGCCGCGCACGCCGACGGAGTAGACTTCCGGATTGTCGAGGCCGCTGATGACCTTCTGCGTCCCGGCGGAGAGGCCTTCGCCTTTCTGCAGAAGTTGCTCGATGATTTCGAGGCGTGACTTGCGCTGCGTCAGATTGCGCTGGAGGTCGTTGAGCTCGTTGTTCATCGCGTCGCGCTGGCGGCGGCGTTCGATCATTTCACGGGCGCAATCCTTGGCTTTCTCGTCGAGCTGGTTGCGCGTCTCTTCGAGTTCCTGGATGTTGCGCTGCAGTTCGTCGAATTCGATCTGGCTGGTCTCACGCGCCTGCTGCGCTGTGTGACGGTCATGCGCGAGGGATTCGTGACGCTGGCGGTCGCCGGAGATCTGATTGCTCAGGGACTGCGCGCGGGCTTCACTGGAGGCGATCTGGCCTTCAAACTGGCGGATGGATTCGCGGATGGCGCGGCGGTCGGCTTCCAGGCGGTTGCGCTCTGGGATGATGTTCTGGTGCTGGCCGGCGTGCTCGTTCACGGCAAGCTGGCGCGTCTGGATGTTGTCGGTGATGGCAAGCAGCTGCTCATCGGCATTGGCGAGATCACGGCGTGCCTGATCGAGCAGATCCTCGTTGTTGGCGATCTGCTCTTCGTTCTGGCGGATGCGGCCTTCGAGTTCCTCGCTGCGCTCACGGTTGAAGCCCAGGCGGCCTTCGGCGCTCTGCATCTGTGAGCGAAGCTCCTGCGCCTGCTGGCGTGCCTGGCTGATCTGGGACTCCAGCGCGTGGTAGGCTTCACGGGTCTGTGCGGCTTCGGCTTCCGCGATTTGCAGCTTGGACTGAAGCTGTTCGATCTGCTGCGCCATCATGCGCACCTGGTTTTCGGACTCGGATTTTTCACCGGCGAATTCGGTGTACTGCTTGTGGGCAAGGTGGGTGTCCAGCAGCCGGGTATCTTCGAGCAGCGTCTGGTAGCGGCGCGCCTTCGCGGCCTGACGCTGCAGCGTGCCCATCTGGCGCTTCACTTCCGCGACGATGTCGGCGACGCGCAGCAGATTGGCCTCGGTATATTCGAGCTTGCGCAGCGCTTCACGCTTCTGCGATTTGAATTTGGTGATGCCGGCGGCTTCTTCGAAAACGGTGCGGCGGTCTTCCGGCTTGGAGCTCAGAAGCATGTCGATCTGGCCCTGCGCCATGATGGAGTAAGCGGCACGGCCGATGCCGGTGCCTGCGATGAGATCGTGGATGTCCTTGAGACGGCAGACGGTGTTGTTGAGGCGGTATTCGCTGCGACCGTCACGGAACACGCGGCGTGTCAGTGCGACTTCGTTGAAATCAACTTTGAGCGACTCCTCGCAGTCCGCCATTGTCAGCGTCACTTCCGCGAGGCCCACGGGCTTGCGCTTGTCGGTGCCGTTGAAGATGACGTCCGCCATTTCATCGCCACGCAGGGCTTTGGCAGACGTTTCACCCAGCACCCAGCGGATGGCATCGACGACGTTCGACTTGCCGCAACCGTTCGGACCCACGATGCCGGTGACACCTTTGTGGAACTCGAAATGGGTCTTGTCCGCAAAGGACTTGAAGCCGTGAAGGGTGAGGCTTTTGAGATACATGACGGTGGATAGGCGGAGATGAAAAGGCGGGTGAAGAAATCCGAAGGACGAATGACTTCGCGGTGAGTACTGAGGAGGACTGAACCATTCCGCGCCGGATGCCCGCAAGAGCGAACGCAAAAATCCACGCTATCTTGGGGATCGTTAAGACATCTTAAACAAGATGTGGGATTTTTCAGGGCGTTTTTCCTGTGAATAATCGTAGCGGCTGTGAACAAGTTTTCAAGGGCG
>NZ_JBIPNG010000506.1:0-4546 GCF_044373815.1 Prosthecobacter sp.
CGTCTGTTTGGTAGCGAGTGGGGGCGCGATCCGGGGCGGTGCCCGTGACGCTGACGGCGGGGCCTTCACGCAGCCAGTCTCCGGCGATGATCAGGCTCACGGCTTCCCCGTCTTGCTGCCAGAGGGCGGTAGGGGGCGGATGAGAGTTGGAAGTCAATGAAGGGGAGTGCGAGCATCGCATGCAGAGGTGGATTCCGCCATGGGGTGAACACCCACTTAGGCCGTGGCGGCAACGGTGGCATGAGGGGTAGGGTTTCACCCCATGGTGATGGGCTGGTGAACGGTGGTAAATCGGAGATGTGAACAAGCCTCAAGTTCCTCCAATAGCCGGTGTGGTGGCGCTGCCCCTCCGCTGGTGATGGATGAACCAAGACACGACCATGCAAGCACACGTCTGGAAACTCCTGGAACCCGCCGCCCATTCGACATCGTCCATGGTGGATGTGATGGACAAAGCCATCAAACGATCGAACAAGGCGCTGGAAGCCACGACTGGCTTTAGAAGGGCGAAGCGCGCCGCCTTTTTGGCCCAGGAACGATTCACCCCTGACCGGTGAGCTTCAAGGCCCTCCGCATCCCCGAGGGCCTGTGGACGTGGGCGATCACCGGCACGCTGCTGCTGGCGATCAGGGAACTTTCGAAAAAGTAAATCCGCTTTCCGCGACGATGCGATCCACACCTTAACCAAACAACCATCCTATGCTCATCCAACTAACCACGGACAAGTCAGTGAAAGAAACGGCGGCGGCGCTGCAGATTGCGGTGCCGGCCAACAAGTTCGGCGTCATGCAGGTGCATGATCTCAAGGAGACCATGTGGAAGAAGGGCGTGGTGTTTGACCATGAGTGCCTGATCTTTGAAGTGTGCCAGCCGGAGCAGGCGAAGAAGGTGCTGGATGAAAACCTGAGCATCTCCACGGCGCTGCCCTGCCGGATCTCCGTGTACGAGGAGGGCGGCAAAACCGTCCTGGCCACCTTGAAACCGACGACTCTGCTGGGGATGTTTAACACGCCGCAGCTGGACGACGTGGCGAAGGAGGTGGAGGACACGCTGGTGAAGATCATGACGGAGGCGGCAGCGCCGTGAATTTGCTGAAGGCCGATTCATTCAATATTGACGCATCAAGACCGGAGCAGGGCTGAGGGTTCAGCAAAATCAAACTACCATGAACGAGCACAACACATCCGAAGTCCCTGCAACGACGCCTCTGGAAGCGACCGACGCTGCGGAAGTCCGCACGCATCCTTTACCCGCCGAGGCCAATCCGGTGCTGCATCGTACTCAAACGGCCATCCGCATTTACAGCCACTCTTCGCTGCTGTTTTGGTGGCCGGTGTGGGTGGTGGGGTATGTCATGGCGGGGCTCACGTACCTGCATGGTCAGGAGCAGCATGAGTCCACCGGGCAGATGCTGGAGTGGGTGCATCCCGGCAACAACCTGGGGGTGATCTACTTCCTGACGCTGTTCTTGATCATCATGATCACGAATTTTTCGGTGCGCGGTCTGGCCTCGGGGATGGTGATCATGGGCGCTGCGCTGCTGACGGTGGTGCTGGCCTATGTGGGCTGGTGGGACGAGGTGTTCCGGTGGTTTGAGCATCTGACGATTCACCTGACGATGGGCGCGTACTTTTGGTTTTCGTCGCTGATGTTCATCACGTGGTTTCTGACGGTGTTTGTCTTTGACCGGCTGAGCTACTGGGAGGTGACGCCGGGGCAACTGACGCACAAGATGCTCTTTGGCACGGGGTCAAACAGCTACAACGCGCAGGGCATGGGGCTGGAGAAACACCGGGATTATATTTTTCGGCACTGGCTGCTGGGCTTTGGGTCCGGGGACATGAAGATTCGGACGTCGGGTGCCACGCGTGAGCAGATTGATCTGCTGAATGTGCTCTTCATCGGCTCCAAGGTGGCGGCGATGCAGCGGCTCATTGCCGAGGTGCCGGAAGGCGTGGATGATACGAGAGGTTGAGGTTCATGCAAGGCATCAGGAACAGCCGAGATCATACCTGAAGATGACTCCACCGGAGTGGTGAGCCTTGATGATTGTCGTGGGAGTAGAAATCGGTAGTTAGTGGGGTTTCACCCCATGGCGCAGTCGTTAGCCCGGACGGAGAATGCCACTACTGATCCAGCCGGCCATGAAATATCTTTCGCATACGCCTTATTAAGTGCTGGCAACCCCCATCCCACCGTTATGTTACTCAAAGCAAACGCACTCAAAGGATTCAAGCTGGACTGTCTCGATGGCACGATCGGGAGTGTCCGTGAATTTTACTTCGATGACCAGCACTGGACGATCCGCTACTTGGTGGCGGACACGGGCGGCTGGCTCAATGGCAGGCTGGTTTTGATCTCGCCGTATGCGCTGGTGGGCGCGGTGAAGGAGGATGAAGCCATCGCGGTGAATCTGACGAAGCAGCAGATTCAGGACAGCCCGTCCTGGGACAGCGACAAGCCGGTGTCGCGCCAGTTTGAGGTGGACTACCATGGCTACTATGGCTGGCCGATGTACTGGGGCGGTCCGTTGATGTGGGGCGCGTACCCTTACCTGGTGCGTGACCCTGAGCAATGGAGTGCGCCGGATGAGCCGGAGCATTCCTGGGATCCTCACCTGCGCAGCACGGATGCGGTGACGGGGCACGATATTCAGGCGACGGATGGTGAGATCGGCCATGTGGTGGATTTTATCCTTGATGATGAGACGTGGGCGATTCGCTACCTGGTGGTGGACACGCGCAACTGGTGGCCGGGCAAGAAGGTGCTGGTGTCACCCGCATGGATCGAGCGTGTGAGCTGGAGTGAAATGAAGGTCTTTGTGAAGATGAGCCGAGAGGCGGTCAAGGCATCACCGGAGTATACGGACGATGCGCTCGTGAGCCGTGATTATGAGAGCGGGCTGTTCCGGCATTATGGGAGCGACGGGTACTGGTCGCATGAAAATGAAACCCGCATCTCCGAATAAACATGGGACCAAAGCAACAAGCCCTCCTGGCCACCACGCAGGCTCTTCTCGTGGATGACAAGGGCCTCCTGGCGATGGATGAAAGCATCCCGACCTGCAACAGGCGCTTTGAGGCGCTGGGCCTACCGCAGACGGAAGACGCACGGCGCGACTATCGCGAGATGATTGTGAACACGCCGAAACTGGGCGCGTTCATCAGCGGCGCTATTCTGTGCGACGAAACGATTCGGCAGAAAACGCTGGAGGGAACGTCCTTCATCAATGTGCTCATTGATTCGGGCATCCTGCCCGGCATCAAGGTGGACATGGGCACACAGGAGATGGCCGGGCATGCGGGGGAGAGGATCACGGAAGGGCTGGACGGCCTGCGGGAACGCCTCACGCAGTATGGTGAAATGGGGGCGCGCTTTGCCAAATGGCGCGCTGTGTTCAGCATCGGGGAGGGCATGCCCAGCCAGAGCTGCATCGAGACGAATGCGCAGGATCTGGCCCGGTATGCGGCGCTGTGCCAGGAGGCGGGGCTGGTGCCCGTGGTGGAGCCGGAGGTGCTGATGGAAGGCGAGCACACGCTGGAGCAATGCAGCGCCGTGACGGAGGAGGTGCTGCATGAGGTCTTCAGCCAGCTCTATGCCCAGCGCGTGATCTTGGAAGGTATTATTTTAAAGCCGAACATGGTGCTCTCCGGTTCGACATGCCCCAAGCAGGCCACCGTGAACGAGGCGGCTGACGCGACGGTGACGTGCCTGCTGCAGGCCGTGCCTGCCGCCGTGCCGGGCATCGCGTTTCTGTCCGGCGGCCAGCCAGCGGAACTGGCCACAGCGCGGCTGAATGCGATGAATGTGCGCTTTAAATCACGGCTGCCCTGGGCGCTGTCATTTTCCTTTGCCCGTGCGATTCAGCAACCGGCCCTGGAGATCTGGCGTGGCGACAAGATGAATGTGAAGGCGGCGCAGCAGACGCTGCTGCACCGGGCCAGGTGCAACACGGCGGCACGGCGTGGTGACTGGACCGAGGACGCTGAAAGGATCGGGGCGGCCTGATGCCTGAGGGCCAGCATTCGAAAAAGGCGCACTGAAGGTGTGGGACAGAATCGATAACATTTCAAAGGAGTCTCATATGCTGATGCAAAGCAAACAAGACAAAGATGGAAGCCTGGAAGTGGCAGGAATTCACATGTCGGAGTCTTGGGATGAGGTAGGGCAATGACCTATCTATTGAGGCTCGACGGAAAAACTAGAAACTGATATACATTTTTCAAATGAACATGACCCGACCCATGGATCATCGTCTGCGACAGGCGAACTTGCCCGATGGATGCAAGCGGCGCGTGAGATGCGGAATGGATCTGAAAAACTGCGCACGCACGGTGAGTGTGGTGGCGCTTTGGCTGCTGCTGACGCTGGCTGGATTTGGCAAGTCCGGTGCTCAGGGGGCGGAGGCGGCGAAGGACCGTGTGGTGGCGAAGGTGAACGGGATGCCGATTTATGCCTCCGATCTGGATGCAATGGTCAAAGCGCAGGAGCGGATGCTGCTGGCCCAGCTGGCGAATGATCCGGTGCGATTGAAGAAGGAACTGGC
>NZ_JBIPNG010000507.1:0-4542 GCF_044373815.1 Prosthecobacter sp.
CGGGCTCCATCTCTTAATGCACCCATGCGCCTCACCCTCTTTGCCTTAGTCCTCGCCATTCCCGCTTTGGCCAAAGACATCCCCATCGCAGATGCCGCCGCATTCGCCGCCGCTGCTCAAACAATCAGCGCAGGCGACACCCTCATCCTCAACGACGGCACCTGGGCCGATGCCCAGCTCAAACTCCACGCCGAAGGCACCGCCGAGAAACCCGTCACCATCAAAGCCCAAACCCCCGGCAAGGTCATCTTCACCGGCACCTCACGCCTCTCCGTCGGCGGCTCCCACATCATCGTGGACGGCCTCTGGTTTCAGAACCCCACCGCCGAGCAAGTCATCGAACTCCGCAAAGACTCCAAACAGCTCGCCTCCGACTCCCGCATCACCAACTGCGCCGTCACCAACGACACCCAGCTCATCTCCACAGCCTCCTCCCAGTTCGTCTCCATCTACGGCGCACGCAATCGCGTGGACCACTGCTACATCGCCGGCAAGACCACGCAGGGCACCACCCTCGTCGTCTGGCTCTCCAACGAATCCAAAGACCAGGGCAAACACCAGATCGATCACAATCACTTCGGCCCCCGCCAGAAGCTCGGCAAGAACGGCGGTGAAACCATCCGTCTCGGCGACAGCAAGACCTCCATGCAAACCGCCGCCTGCATCGTCGAGCACAACCTCTTCGAGAAATGCGATGGCGAAGCCGAGTGCATCTCCAACAAATCCTGCGGCAATCTCTACCGCCACAACACCTTCAAAGGCGTCTCCGGCACCCTCACCCTTCGCCACGGCAATGGCTGCACTGTGGAACACAACACCTTCATCGGCGACGGGGCCAAAGGCACCGGCGGCGTCCGCATCATCGGCGAAGACCACACCGTCACCGCCAACCGCTTCGAAAACCTCACCGGCGACAACGAGCGCAGCGCCATGTGCATCATGCTCGGCATCCCCGATTCCGTCCCCAACGGTTACTTCCAGGTCAAGCGCGCCAAGGTCACCGCCAACACCTTCATCAACTGCAAACACAACATCCTCATCGGCATGAGCGGCGACAAAAAAGCCACTCTCCCACCGCTCGAAACCGAGATCAGCGGCAACACGATTCAGACCAACAAAGGAGAAGCCTTTGAAATCAAATGCGCAGCGGAAGGCGTGACCATGAAGGACAATCACACCGGCACCGCCGAGCCTGCCACCACGCCACCTCCCGCCTCCGAACCCACCGGCCCTGCTTGGAAACAACAGTAATCCAGCAAAGTGAAAGCGTCGGGTCTGGCTTCCGTGTATTCAGTCTATTCCGTGGTTAATTCTTTGGCCTCCGCGGTGGAACCCTCTGGCACTCTCCTCCTGCCACATTCATAATCCCCCATGCGTACCAACGTCCTCCTCAAACCACTCACCTGCTGCTGCCGCAAACCCATGACCGGCTTCTACCGCGATGGCTACTGCCGCACCGGCCCCGGAGACGTCGGCCTGCACACCGTCTGCATTGAGGCCACCGAGGAGTTCCTGAACTTCTCCTATCTCAGCGGCAACGACCTCTCCACTCCCGCTCCCCAGTGGGACTTCCCCGGCCTCAAACCCGGCGACCGCTGGTGCCTCTGCGTCACCCGCTGGAAAGAAGCCCTCGATGCCGGCTGCGCTCCGCCCGTCTCCCTCTCCGCCACCCACGAATCCGCCCTCGAATGGGTCGACCTCGAAGACCTCAAAGCCCACGCCCTCGATGATCCTGGCGAAGAGATCGAGTAGTGAATGATGGAGTCTCGCCAAAGCGAAATCCTGCATTGTCCCGCTATACCCCATTCGAGTATAGGTCCTATCCGTCCTATTCTGTGAAAGGACCGCACGCTGCCCGGCACCCTCTATGGCACAGCGCCATGCAGAGCGCGTGCACCCACATTCCGCTCCCCACGCACCATCACCGCCCGCCACTTCCCCCGCAGTATCTCAAACGACCTCCGGACCACCCGAAACATCCGCGGCAGCACCAGCCACAGCACGATGATCACCGCGGTAAAAACACACAGCGCCAGCACCGGCTTCAGCAGCATGATGAGCGTTCCCGCCACCACCGTGATGTCTTCGGCGATGCTCAGTACCACATTCGAAACCGGCTCCGGCGAATGATTCGCCAGCAGCCGCGTGCCCGCCTTCGCGCTGTGCGTCGTCAGCGCCGCACCACCTGCCAGCAGCGCGCCGATCACCTCCATATGCGGCGGCATATCGCCCAGCGCCTGCATCGCCAGGATCGTTCCACCCACGGGCCTGATCAGTGTATGCACACTGTCCCACAGCGAATCCAGCCACGGCACCTTGTCCGCCACAAACTCAATCGCATACAGCACTCCAGCGGCAATCAGCACCCAGTCATGCCCCAGCACTTCCAGTGATTGGTACTTCGCCGCCAGATGCAGCGCATCAAACCTCACCAGCATTCCCGTGAGAAAAACCGTCAGGTAAAGGTTCAGCCCCGCCAGCGAAGCCAGACCCAGCGCGAGCCCCAATTGTTCGAGGATGTGCATGCCGCCCCTATACCACAAATCCCCCATCTCGCGAGAAACAAGATTGGCCACATTTTGGAATCCTGCCTTCCGGCAGTTTGAAGTACGATAGACACTCTTGTCTGTCGATCCCAGCGCTCCGCCAAAACCCTGCGAAGTACAAACCTACCTGCTGCATCGCTGCAGTCGTCTGCATTGTTGCAGGTCGATTCGAGAACGAGAGAGCGAGCACATTTGGCGGTGCCGCTGGCCGAAAGACGGGAGCATCCGTCACACTTGAAAAGGCCTACTGACAGGCAGCTCCGGAAGAACCAAGAACCAAGAACCAAGAACAATCCCCCCTCACCGACTCTCCAAAAATTCCTTCACCCCCTGCGCCAGCACCTTGCTGATCCCCGGCACCTCCGCCATCTCCTCCACCGTCGCCTTCCGCAGTCGTGTCACCGAGCCAAACTTCTTCAGCAGCGCCGCCTTGCGCGTCTTGCTGATCCCCGGGCAGTCATCCAGGACACTCTCCGCCACACGCTTCCCCAGCAGCAGTTGATGGTACCCATTCGCCCAGCGGTGCGCCTCATCACGAATGCGCTGCAGCAGCTTCAAAGCCCCGCGTTCATGCGGAATGATCACCGGATGGCTTTCTCCCGGCCGATAGACCTCCTCATGCTCCTTCGCCAGACCAATGATCGGCAGCGTGTGCAGCCCCAGTTTTTGAAGCTCCGCCACCGCCACCCCCAGCTGCCCTTTGCCACCATCCACGATCACCAAATCCGGCAGCGTCACAAATTTCGTGTTCGTTGCCGCCACACGCTCCAGCGCCTCCGCCGGAGCCTCCTGTGAAAACTCCGCCACATCTGCCGCCACCTTTCGGCCTTCTAGCAGGATGCGCGAAAAGCGTCGGCGGATCACCTCCGCCATGCTGATGAAATCATTCTGACCCGTCACCGATTTGATGCGGTACCGTCGGTAGTTCGAATTGTCCGGCACCCCGTTTTTAAAGCGCACCATGCTCGCCACGCAGTGCGCCGTGCCGATGTTCGCGATGTCAAAGCACTCCATCACCAGCGGCGCTTTCTCCAGATGCAGCAGCTCCTTCAGTTCCTGCACATCCGCCATCGGGTTGATACTCCGAATGACTCGCGCCCGCGCACCGCGCTCAAAGGTTCGCGTGGGGATCAGCGTCTTCTTAAAATCCTCCACCATGTCCCGCAGCTCAGCCGCCTTTTCAAAGTCCATACGCGCCGCCGCATGCAGCATCTCCTCTTCCAGCGCGGTCACCAGATCCTTCGACTTCCCATCCAGAAACTCGCAGGCCTGCTCCACCCGCTTCTTGTAGTCCTCCAGCGAAATGCGCAGGATGCATGGCGCGGAGCAGTTCTTGATGATGTCGTTGGAGCAGTGCTTGTAGTCCGCTTCACCCGGCTTCAGCGGGCGGCACACCCGCAGGCCAAATTTCTTGTTCAGCCAGTTCAGCGTCGTGCGCAGCGCCATCCCATGCGGAAAGGGGCCGAAGTAGCGCGCCCCGTCCTCCTTCCTCAGCCGCGTGGTGGAAAGCCGTGGCATCGCATCGCCCATATGCACGCGCACCAGAAAGTAGCGCTTGTCGTCCCGAAAGCTCACGTTGTAGCGCGGGCGGAATTCCTTGATCAGCTTGCCCTCCAGCACCAGCGCCTCCGTTTCATTGCGCACCTCATGCAGGTCAAAATCCCAGATGCTCGCGATCAGCGCCCGCGTCTTCCGGTCGGCCAGTTTCGATCGCGCCGGCGTGAAGTAATTCGCCAGCCGTTTGCGCAGATCCCGCGCCTTGCCCACATAGATCACATTATTGATCCGGTCCCGCATGATGTACACCCCCGGCACATGCGGCACATCACGCAGCTTGGCAATGAGGTCAGGTTTCTGGCGGGCGTTGGACATGAAAGCGGTTGGAGAAAGAGGCAGGAAAGGAGGAGGTCAAAGCCGCGCCGTCAAGAGCTCAAGGAAGCGTCAAGGTGGGGCATGGGCCCAACACTCAGCCACCCTGTCCCACCCCGATCACTGA
>NZ_JBIPNG010000003.1:0-46831 GCF_044373815.1 Prosthecobacter sp.
TGGGCTTTTATCTTCACCGAGAAAGTCCTTGCTTACGATCACGCCCTTATGGCTGTGGCCTTCCTTGTCCCCGGCATTGTTTCCGGGGCCGTTTGCGCGGTCTTGTGGCGTAAAGTGGGCCTCCGCTGTGACAAAGCCAGGTCCGGCTCGAAAGACAAAGAACCCACACCCGCAAGCTGACGGCAGCTAATCCATCTCAGTCCCTTTCGGCCAGCATTCCTTTCTCCTTGCAATGAATTGGTGAAACTGGAAACCTCCCCATCATGGCCAATTTTGATATAGTGTTATGGGGTTTTATCGTGGTGCTTCTCACTGGGGGGCTGGTCGGTTACTTTAAAGCTGGGAGCCGTGTGTCGCTGCTTACGAGTGGCCTTATCGCGGTTCTCCTGGCGTTCGCCGCATTGGGATTTTTCGGCGCAACCACTTCCCGCTCGGTCGCGAGATTCATGGTCGGGTGTCTCTTTTGCCTCTTTGGCTGCCGCTGGTGGGTGAGTCGTAAGTTCATGCCTAGTGGCCTCATGGCCTTGGCAGCGCTTGCGACCAGCGGCCTGCTGGCCGGATTTGACGATCATCTGCTAGGAAATGGCTTTTGAGGGGGGGCGGGGCGTGTTGGCTCTGGACGTGGCACGGGAACGGGGTGTTAGGAGGGGCTCGCCGCTGCTCCTGCGCATGGTCCCAGGCAGCTTACTTCCCCAGCCGCTTCACCTTCACCTCAGACACCACCCAGTCGCTGGCGACGGTGCCGAGAGCGAAGGCGCCGTGCGTGCTCTTCCAATCTGAATGCTGGCTGAGCGAGGACACCGGGCCGGCCCATTCGTAGAGGGGCTGGCCATCGAGTGTGGTCGTGATAATGGCACTCGGGCCGGCCTGGCGGACGGTCACTTCCAGGTCGTGCGGCTCGGAGTCCTTCACCTGTTTGCCCTGCACGGCTCCCGGCAGGTCTTTGCCAAACTTGCCGTTGACCATGACCAGGCCGGTGTAAATGCCGCCATGGGGCGACCTTCCAGCTCGAACCCGCACATCCGGTCCGCAACGGGGATGACGAGGGGGGAAGATTGTTTCGGGCCGAGCTGCCGCAGCTTCACGCGTACTTGATACCTAGTGCCGCTCAGGTCGCCGGGCAGCGGCAGGGTGGCATGGGGCTTGACCGGGCTATTGAGCGTTCCGTTTTCCATGCGCCAGCCGTTGCCGGTCTTCTCGACGATGGCGGGGGTGAGCTTGGCGAAGAGGTCTTCTTCGCCTTCGAGACCGGAGGCCGGTTTGGCTTCGGCCAAGCTCTGCGGCTCCCAGATGAGGGTTTCATTGTTCTCCGCAGCACAGCCGAGCCGGTGGCCGCTGCGGCTGAAGGAAAGCTGCTGCGGCGGTCGGTTGGGACCGCGCAATTCCTCCAGGCGGCGGCCGCTGTCGAGGTCCCAGAGGCGGATGCTGAGGTCATCAGAGGTCGTGGCGAGGATGGGCCGTGTGGGGTGCCAGGCCAGCGCGGTGATGCGGCCGTCATGTGCGCGAAACACCACACTTTTGCCACAGCGCATACATGCTCAGGCGCGCAGCCTCACGCAATTCCTGAAAACGTCTAGGCAATCGCTCGCGGATGCGCTCGGCGTAGTCGTGGGCGGCGTGGTTGTCAGGCGCGGTGGGTATGGGAACTCTTGCGGCGTGGAGCACGGCCAGTGGCGCGAGGAGCAGCGTGGGCTTCATGGAATGAGCAATCACTTCACTTTCCAAATCTTCACGTCGTCGATCCATACCGTGTTCGGCATCAGCAAACTGAACCAGCGCTTCATCGGATGGGCGAAGCCTTCGGAGCGGTGATGGGCAAGGAGTTTGCCATCAATGCTGAACCGTAGTTCATCGCCTTCGGTCACGAGCACGAGTTCGTGCCAGTCGATGTCCGCTTTCCACGGGACGGTGATCTGCTTCGTTTTCAACAAGGCTTCGAGATCGGCGGGCAGTTTCTCCTTTCGGTCCAGATACTCCTGCCTGCGCTTGCGGATCTCCAGATTCATCACGCCGGTCTTCGAATCCATGAGCACGATGTTGCTCTGCGAAAGGACGCCGTAGCAGAGATGGCCCGCATGGATGCCCTTGGTCTCGCGGTCCACGAAGCCAAGCGTGAGTGCTTCATCTTTGTTCAGGCCGGGAAACTTGAAGCGCACGACGGCACCGCCATCGGCGAAGCCGGCATCGTGATGAATGTGCGCGGCATGTCCGGCTTCTTTCGTGGCGCTGGCGAGCTTGAGGATGCCGCCGTCGAGATCGGCCTGTTTGATCTGCGGCACCCGGTCTGCCGTGGCGCTCTCCCAACCGTTGCCGATGGCCTTCATGCCATTGCCGGTTTCCTCACGCTCAAAGGCGTCGTGAAAGAGGGGCGTGCCTTTCTCACGAAGCCACCCGGCGTCATCGCGCGACGGAGTAGTTGGCTTGGGATCGGCGGCGTGCAGGGCGGCCAGCGATGCGAGTAGCAGGATGGTGAAGAGGGTGCGGGTGGGTTTCATTTGGAGTTCTTGGTGTCTGGTTGCGGACTCACGGAGGCCGCTGGCTTGGACAGCCCATTTTCCGCATCTTCTGTCATGGAAGGGTCCGCAAATACGCCACCAAGTCAACGAGTTGCTGATCCGTGAAACCACTGGCGAGCGGTAGCATGACCGATTTTCCGGCGATGTAGCCGGCGTTCTTGATGTCCGCCACGGGGATCACTTGCGGCACGCCGCCCATGAGGAGGACGGTGATGTCTTTGGCTGATTCGGACTTCTTGAAGCCTTCGATGCGCTGGCCGGTCTTCGTTTCGATTCGGTAGAGGCGGAAGACTTGCTCAACGGCAGCATCAGGGGCGAGGATGGAGGTGAGCAGGCCCTCGATGTCACGCTTCGACGAACCGTCGAGCGGTGGGCCAAGCGAAACGCCTTTGCCGCCGATGACGTGGCACGACATGCAGGTGCCTTCGAACAAGGGACGTCCGGCGGCAGCGTTGGCCTTTGGCAGCAGCGCGGTCACAGCGGCGATGCGGGCTTGCACCTTGGTTTGTTCGTCGGCAGCGGGTGCTGGGGCCGTGCCAATGACCTTGTCCCACTTCGATTCCAACAGCTGGGCGGCGGGCGATTTGGTTTCCGCCAGCGATAGCAAGAAGTCTTGGAAGGCCTGCTCATAACTGCCGCCAAGGGCGAGGTAGTTGCCGTTCCAGCCTTTGATCTCAACCTTCGGCGGAGGCGTGGCACTCCACTGTTTCAACCAGGCGATGCGGTTGGCATTCACCGGCCCGGCGGCACGTCGAAAGTAGCGCAGCACCTCGTAGCGGACAGTCCACTGCGTCTCGGAGTCGAGCGGCTGCAGAAGATCGAACGCCGTGTCCTCCGCCACCTTCAAGGTGCTGAGCACGCGAACGGCCTCGCGGCGAAGATCGATGGAAGGGGCGCTGAGCAGAGTCTTCCACAGGGCGGCGTCAAAGTGGCCGAGCTCTTCCAGCGACCACAGTGCGTGAATGCGGGCGTCGTCAGCGACTTGCCCGTCGGCGGCGAGTTTCGAGAGCGCGGGGATGAGTTCCTTTCCGTTGCGCTCGCCGATCTGATGCCACGCCGCGCGCATCTCCCAAGTGCTCGCGGCTTGCAGATGCGCGGGCAGCTCGGCGGTCGGCACATGAGTCATGTCGGGCGTTTGGCTCTGCGATTGTGAGCTATGGCGCACGCGCCAGACACGACCGTGTTCTTTATCGCGGGCGGGATGGTCGCGTGGGATTTCGTTGTGCGAGATGATGCGGTTATACCAGTCGGTGATGTAAAGGCAGCCATCGGGACCGAAGGTGATCGCCACCGGTCGGAACATCGTGTCGCTGCATGACACCAGATCACCGCGTTTCTCGAAGCTCCACACGCCTCGCTCATCGAGCTTCGCGGAAATGGCGTGGATTTTGCCGAGGATGGGGTTCGCGATGTAGAGCAGCCCGTGCCACGGCGCTGGAAAACTGCCACTGAGGTCATCGCAGATCGCTAGGCCGGAGAAGCCCGTGCCGCCCAGGTTCAGCTCCCAGGCCGTGGGTGGATGCATCGGCGCATTCGGATGCAGCCGCATGGAAATGTAGGCCGGATAACTGGAATCCTCCTCAAACGGCACCACACTGTAGCCGAGATCATTGGCCTCGTGGATGAACACGCGCCCGGTGCGACCGAGACCCCACCCCCAGATATTGTTCAGCCCCGCGCTGAGGATGCGGGTGTCTGTGCCGTCGGGGGCCGTCGAAGCAACGAGCGTGCGATTGAAGACAAACGATGCACCGGAGGCGTCGGTCATCGTGCCGCGATTCAGCAACCCCTGCGAAAACAACACGCGCCCGCCCGGCATCCACGTGAGCTGATGCGGCAGCGTGTGCGTGTCCTGCGTGCCAAAACCCCGCAGTAAGACGCGTCGCTCGTCCCCGCGGCCGTCGCCGTCATTGTCGTCGAGGAAGAAGATCTCCGGCCCCTGCGCGACATACACCCCGCGACCGCGCGGCAGCAATGAAAGCGGCATCACCATTCCGTCTGCAAACACACGCGGCGTCTGCGGCGAGCGCGCCGTGGGCGTTTCAAACACCACGATGCGGTCTTTGCCAGGTCGCTTCCAAATTTCGGGATCATTGTCGCAGGGATACATCGTCGCCGTGGCCGACCACATGCGGCCAGCATCGTCAAAGGCGACCATCGTCGGCTTCGGCAGCCCCGTTACCTCACTGGCGACGAGTTCGACGCTGAAGCCTTCCGGCAGCGTGAAACGCTTTCGCTGTTCAGTCGCGCTGAGCGCCTGCACGGATTCATTGTTGTAGCCTATGGCTCGTGCGAGTGCCTCCGTGCTCTTTGGCCGCACCTGAAGCACGGATTTCGCCGCCGCCACCACGTCTGCTTTTTCGCCGGGTGCGAGCACGACGTAATCGAGGCCGAGCATGTGGCTTTTGCGCGCTGCGGGATTGGCTCCGCGCACCACAAATCGCAGCACCTGCTCGCCTGCCTTCAGTTCAAGACGAGGCCCCAGCGGCAACGTGCCAGTGTGGACCACCTCAGGGTTGTAGAGATCGAGTTTTTCGAGCAAGAGCTGATCATTGAGCCAAACGTCGAAGATGCCGTAATCGAGCGCTTTGGTGAAACCCGCGCCGAGTTGGTAAACCCCCGCTTGGGTGATGGGGAGAGTCAGTTCCAGTGCATCGTCAGGCTTGGCTCCAGTCCACCAGAGATGCGCCGAGCCGCTCCATGAGCCCTGCTTGTAACTGCGCAAATCCTGGGGCTTTGCCTGGCCGCTGACCTTGCGCACCGCGAGCTTTTCACCCTCCAGCAAAGTGGGGGCATTTTGCCCTGCGGCGCTGATGGTGAGGAGCGTCAGGAGGAGGACGCGTAGTGAATGGGTGGGCATAGTCGGCTTAATTGGTGTGTGAAACGGGCATTACAATGGCATGTTGAAATCGAAGACCACCACGCGCTCAAGGCACGGCACGACGATCGCCTTCACTTCTTCGTGAAGGGGATGCGGCAGATACTCATCGCGCGCCTGTGAGCTGGCGAACGTCATGATGAAGCCGTGCGTGAAACCGTCGTTCAAGCCCTCGCCGGAGTCGTAGGGGCCGTGGCTGAAATCAAGCAGACCGGGAATGCGCCCGACCATGCTCGACATGGAGGCGAAACACTCGACGATCTGTTCTGGAGTGATGTGGGCTTTGAATTGGAAGCAGCCGTAATGTTTGACCTGGGGCATAGCGATGGTGGCGTCGGTGGTTTGCGGGACAAAAGTGAAGGAATGAGAAGGACATATAGGCCCAGCCCCACTCCAAGTGAAGCCGCCAACACACACCAGCAGGTGACGAAAACGCACACCCGTCTCAAGCAGTCCTTACCGCTGCTCCCGATACCGCGCTGGCGACTTCCCGAGGTAGAGCTCCTTGGCGCGCTGCATCCGCACACTCATTGGCCGTGATCTGTCATGTGGTTGGTGATGGTAGTTCCGTTGTCGAGGAGAAGTGCTGGCATGATGGAGAATACGCAGACTTTGAGGGGAAACTGATTCTGATCTTCCTCCTGAAGGGGAGTGAGCGCCTCCCCTCCGTTCTTCCTTCAAGTGAAACTGCATCTGCTATGCAAACGGGTGCGACACGACTTCAAGGCGGAGGAACTGACCATGGGGGATGGTCGAGCTGCTACGACATAGTGAAGTCACATCATAGCGTTTCCGTTCCGGCTTCATTTGCCGAAAAAAATTTCAGAGGGCGAAAATGACCAGCAGATACTACTCTGGCGAGCGAGGGTGGACGTGGCTCAGACCTATCGCTTCCCAGAGTTCCTTCGCCCAGTGCAGCCAGATGATCCCAGCGACTTTTTTTGGCACTCTCGGCTCCAGTGTCGGGAAAGAGAGTGATGCAAACTCACTCAACCCTGCCCGACTCTGTGGAACCGCGCCTGCCTCGATGAGGCGAAGATCAAAGGCGGCTGGACTTTGGCTTGATGCATAAAGCGAGCTCGCAGCCTGTGCGGCGGGCACCGCCAGCAGCAGCGCGGTGAGGAGTGTGAGTGTGTGTTTCATTTGGAGTTCTTGGTGTCTGGTTTACGGACTCGCGGAGGCCGCTGGCTTGGGCAGCACTCTGGCAGGTGGCGTGGGCTCGTGTGGCTTTGGTCCGCCTGATCCGGGCTGACGCAGTTCCTTTTGAACCCACTCGAGGCCTTGCAGGTTGCCCTTGACCCCCCGGCGGCGTCTAGGTTGCCGCGTTCGTGGATGACGCCGACCGGGCCGCGCCAGCCGCTCGCTTCGACGACACGGAACAACACGAGTTTCGACTTATCGCTGACCGGTGTCGCCGAAGGTGTTGGCATTGCTTGTTTGGTCTCGCTGGATTGCATTCATCAGGCCGCGAGTTCCTTCAGCAGGCCCGAGCTGTCACCGTGACGTTCGACATTAACGCCGCTGCCGTGAAGTAGCGTGAGCCAAGCGTTGCAGAGCGGCGTGTCTTTGGAGGCGACGAGGTGGTGGCCGAGTTTGATGCCCGCTCCGCCACCGGCGATGAGCGTGGGGCAGTTGGTGAGGTTGTGGACGGTGCTGAGGTTGCTGCCGAAGACGACCGTGCTGTGGTCGAAGAGGCGGGTGCCGTTGGCTTCTTTGACGGTCTTGAGTTTGTCGAGCAGACCGGCGAGGAGTTCGCTGTGTGCGACGTCGCGTTTCTGGGAGGCTTCCATGCGCTCGCCGGGGCTGTAGTGGCTCATGTCGTGCGCGGCGACCTTGACGCCGAGGCTGGTGAGCAGGTTGGCGATGGGCAGGCGGTAGGTGAGCACGCGGGTGCTGTCGGTCTGGAGCGTGGCGACCATGAGGTCATACATGAGCTTGATTTCCTCCACGCCAGAACGGCCATCCGGCGGCTGCGGCAGCGGGGCTTTGGGCTTTGGCACGGACTGCCATTGCTCTTCCTTGGCGATGCGCAGTTCGATTTCGCGGATGCCTTGGAAATACTCGTCGAGCTTCTCCACGTCGTTCTTCGCCAGTCCGCGCTGGAGGTCTTGTGCCTCGACCATCACGGCATCGAGCAGGCTGCGCTTTTGCGTCATTCGCAGACGGAGTTGATCGAGCGGCACTTGCTCGGCGGAGAAGAGGCGGTGAAAAACAGCGAGCGGTGAGTTGATGCCCGCGATGGGTTTGCCCCGGCTGTCCCACGCGAGTGAGAGGCCCGCGCCGTGACCGGGACCGGAAAGGTCTTTGTCGCTGCCATTGAGCTGGAGCGAAGCGAAGCGCGTGTCTTTGCCAAAGGCGGCCGCCGCCGCCTGGTCCACAGAGATGCTGTTGTGCGCGGAGGCACCGCCTTCGTGTGCATTCGCACCGGTGAGCCAGCGGGTGCTGCCGCCGTGCGCATCCTCGGAATACCGATTTGTGAGCCCCTGCACGATGGTGAAGTCCTTTCGATGCCGCGCGAGCGGAGCCAGTCCCGGCGGCAGCGTGTAATCCGTGCCGGTCTGTTTCACATCGGGATACCACGTTTCCTTGGTCACGCCGAAGCCGATGCCGAGGAAGATCATGCGCTTCGCCGGTGCAGCGGGCACGGCAGCGGAGGCGAAGCGGCGAAAGCCGAGTGACTCAAGAAACGGCAGCGCAATGAGCGCGGGACTGGAACGGAGGAAGTGGCGGCGGGTGAACATGGGAATGGGAATGGGGATGGTGGGTGGCGATGGGTTCTGGCGATGTCTGGAAGTGCGTGGAAAGGCGGCTCACGGTTTTTGGGCTTCCGGGGTCACCCATTTGAAGTCTGCGAAGATGATCTTGGTCAGGTCGGACCTCTCCTTGGGCAGAAAGTGAAACTTTCCGACTCGGGACCAGTCGGGCATTGGCTTCTGGCTGAAGCGGTTGATCAGGCGCTCTGGGGCTATGGTCATCTCCTGCCAGTTGTCGGAGGCGGTGATCTCAAGCTCGACGGTGTTGTAATCGGCGGCGGTGAGCACCACAGTTTGCGGCTCGGTGCAGTAGAACTTGAAGCTCAGCCGCGAGTTGGCAGGAGCTTGCCATTTGGGATCGTGCAGTTGCTCGGTGCCGGAACCGCGTCCGTTGTTCGTCGAACGAAATCCCTTGATGCCTTTGGGGCCTTCGAGTTCGGCGATGTTGCTCCAGGCGCTGTAACCGCTGTCGGAAATCTCGTTCGATGGTTTGTCTGTGGCCACCGCGTTGCCGAGCTTAGCAGGGATCGCTGCGTTGAAATCGGTCGAGCGGACGATGGTCGTGTCGTAAGTGATGTTGGCGTAGCCGAAGACATAGTCGTCCACATTGAGCACGGGCATCTTGCCCACCCACTGTTGTCCCTGCCTCACGCTGGGAGTGTCTCGCCAGGAGCGGGTGTAGCTGCACGGGTTCTTGAGCGCGTAAAACAACTCGACCTTGCGCACGGTGTCGGGTGACGCCGGAGTGATGACGAGTTCCGGCACGCCTTCGGCATCCAGACGGATCTCGGACCTCGGATGCTCCGGCCAAGTCACGTCTTTGCCGAGCACATGCTTTTCCAACCAGAACTTGGTGTTCTGCCCGATCTTCTCAGTGTCGTGATGTCCGCGTGCTTGAATTGCAAACGACCACGGCACGTTCTTCGGGAACTTCTTGAAGCTCTCCAGCCCGCGTTCGTGGCCGCCATGATGATCGTTCGAGCCGTTCAAAAACAACGTTGCCGCCGTGATGAATGGCACATGAGCCTCGGGCGCGATTGAAGCCATGATGATCTCTTCTCCCGGCGACTTCGGTGGCTCGGTGTAGGGCACGTTGTAAAGCCAGACCTGCTTGTCGCGGTAGTAGTCGTTGTAACCGATGCCGAAGTAGGCGGCGACTGCCTTCACCCGTGGATCGGTGGCGAGATTCCACATCAGCGTGCCGCCATACGAATACCCCGTCGCTCCGAGCCGCGTGCGATCCACTTCCTTCTGCTGTTCGAGATAACTCAGCACCCGGCGCTGGATCGCATACCACACGTAGTCGGAAGTCTGCTTCGGATCGGTGATTTGCTTTCCGTCCAGGTCCTGAGCCCGCACCGGTCCCGCCACCGTTCGATCCATGTTTCCGTGCCGCAGCTTCTCTGGATACTTGGTGAAGTGAGGGCGGGTTCCCGTCCGACCGCAGTAGTCATGCGCCATCACCGCCCAGCCGTCCTCGACAAATTTCCGGTCTGGCTCCGCCGCGCCCATCCAGCCATGCACCACCAGGAGGCCCGGAGCCTTCGTCGCACCCGTCTTCACGCTGTAGCGGCAGTAAACACGAATCTCTTCACCGAGCACATATGCGCTGATGTAGGAGTCGCGATGGAGGATGCCGTCTTTCGTTTCCACCTTCACGACCTCCTCTTTGAGGTCGCCCTTGTCGGGGTCGTAATCTCTCCAAAGCTGCACTGGAGCCGGAGCCGCCTTGTCTTCGGCTGCGGCCATGCCTGCGATGATTAGTGGCACGAGAGCAAGTGCGACAATGAGCGGGGCTGAGGATTTCATGAGACGGCGGGTGTGCATGAGGGCGATGTGTTGATGTGACTATTTGGTCTGAAACTCGCGGCTTTGGACGAGGGTATGGATGAAGGAACGGAGGGCGAAGTTTTGCGCCTTCGACTCGGCGATCATCCGCTCGATGACCGGCCCGTCGCTGAATCCGGCGGAGTGGCCGAGCGCATACTCCACGAGCGCGGCGCTGAGGCCTCGGGCGAAGTCATCGGAGCGAGCGGCGATGAGATCGCGAAGCTGCTCGTAGCCGGCGAAGGCGGTGCCCTTGTGGAAAGCGCCGGCCGGATCGATTGGCCACGTCTTCTTCCCCAGCCCGGTGCGTTCATAGGAATCCTCCGTGCGCCACTGGCCCACGGCATCGAAGTTTTCCAAGCCGAAGCCGATCGGATCGATGCGGCGGTGGCAACTCGCGCATTGGGGCTGCTCCTGATGCGCCAGCAGGCGCTCGCGGGTGGTGAGAAGTTTGTCTTCGAGTCGCGTGAGCTGCGGCACATTCGCGGGTGCGGGCGGTGGCGGATCGTTGAGCAGCTTGCGCAGCACCCATGCGCCGCGTTCCACGGGGCTGCTGTGTTCGCCATTGCTGCCCATCGCATGAATCGCCGCCATGCCGAGCAATCCTCCACGGGGCGAGCCAGCGGGCAGCTTTACGGCGCGGAACTCATCGCTGCCGACATCGTCGAGCCCGTAATAGTTCGCGAGCAGACCGTCCACGACGACGTAGTCGGCCTTCAGTAAATCGCGGGCGCTGCGATTCTCGCGCAGCAGATAGGCAAAGGTTTCGAAGACTTCCAGACGCGCCGCTTCTTTCGTAGCGAGGTCGAAGTTGGGGTAACGGGCATTATTGAAGCGGAAGAAATCCAACCGATCCATCCGCAGCCATTGATGCAGGAAGGGTCGCGTGAAACCTGCCGAACGAGAATCAGCGAGTAGGCGATCGGTCTGCTTCTTTAAGACATCGGGCTTCAGCAAGTCACCATTGGCGGCGAGGGTGCGCAGCTCGCCATCGGGAGGCGCACCCCACAAAAGATAGCTGAGGCGAATGGCGAGGTCGGCGGCGGGGAGATTGCCCGCAGCTGCATTGTAATGGTCGGGCGCAGTGGATGGCTGCGGCTCGTTGAGGTAGAGGAAGCGGGGTGAAGCGAGCACGACGGCGAGCGCTTCCTTCAGCGCTGCGCGATGAGCGGCACCGTGCTGGCGGTGGTCATTGTAGATGCCGATGAGGCGATCCACAAACGCCGGTGACGGCTGCCTGCCACGGTAAGCCTCGACACAGAAAGCCTCCAGTGCCTGGCGCAAAGCTTCGGGAGCGAACTGGCGATCCACAGCGCCGAGGACTGGCGTGAGCGCCTTCATGCCGGGCGCGTCCGGCTTGGCGGGGAGTTTCTCCAGTTCGGCATAGTCCAGCCAGATGGCGAAGTCGGGACCGACGCCATTTTCTGTAATGCCCGCACCCTGCTTCCGCACGGGTTGGCTGTCGTCGTCGTGCGTGCCGCGTTCGCGGACGAAGAAGGAAACGACGTTCCCATGCAGCGTCACGGGAATCTCAATGATCTGCGGGGAAACCAGCGTGCCGCTTACCATGTGCCGGCTGTCGTGATTGAACGGATTGCCGCCGCCGAGGCCGAATTCGATGAAGCGCCGTTGCGCGTCCACATTTTTCGATGCGGCTAACCGGAGGCGGACGACGTAGTCCCCGGCCGGACAGCCGTGCGTGGCGAAGGAAAAGTAGGACCTGACCGCATTGTCGCCGACGGTGAGCCAGGTGCCCGTGCGGTTTTCGGGCATGGAGAGATACCACGCCTGATACGGCACGAGATTCCACTGCCCCAGACCGACGTGCATCGCGTGGAAGGCATCGGTGAAACCAAACGTCGTCGGCGATGGCGCGCCAGGAACTTTGTCCCAACGATGATAGATCGCGTTCGGCTCGTTCTTGAGTTCATTACGAATCGCTGCGACGGCTTCTCGGTTCTCCGGTTTGGCGGCAGCCTGGTCGACCGCACGTTTCCAGATCAGGAAACGCCGATGACCTTCGGTGCGTTCCCTGAGGGATTTCGCCACGGTTTCCATTGCGCCGGTTTCCCCCTCGAAGCGTTTCTTTACGACAGCATCTGCTTGGTCATGCCGCGCTAGCGCTTCTGCAACCGCCGTGCGTCCGAGGTCGAGGTATTGCTCAACCTGATCTCCCGAGAGGAAGAGGCTGCTGCCCGCCGTGTCGAAGTTGGTCGCGCTGGTATCCGCAGGCAGTTCATTCACCGGGATACCCATTCCGAACAGGGCCTCTAGGGTGTTCCCGTATTCGCGCTGATTCAGCCGCCGCATGGTGATGACGCCACGCGAGTCGCTGAGATTGCGCCGTGCGACGACGACGGTCTTCGCGAGATCGTCGAGAAAGTCCGCCTTCGCATTGGAAGGCAACCGCTTCTCATCCTCTGGCGGCATGTCACCCGAGTTCACCGCGTTGAGCACCTTCTGCCAGCGTTCCGCACTGCGATTGTCGGTGATGGAGAACGCAAGGTCGTCGAGGCGGAACTTGCCCTTCTGCTTCTCCGCATTGTGGCAGGAGAAGCAGTGTTCCTTGAGCAACGCACGGTGCTTCTCGGGGAAGGCTGCCTGCGGAGATTCAGCGGCGAACACCAAGCCCGAGTGCAGCAGAAGGAGGCACCGGATCGTCGCAGCGAAAGTGACAAGCGCACGCGAGCGAGGCAGAAAGGAAATGAGTGAAGGCGTCATGGGAAGACAGGGCGGTGGGTTCAGGGGCGCGTGTTCTGATAGATTTCGAGCAATTCGGATTCAGTGAGGGCGACATTCCACAGTGTCATTTCATCAATCCGGCCCACGAAGTTGCGCACCGGCCACGAGCCGTTGGCGATTGGAAGGCCCCAGTTGCCAATGTCGGCCTTGCCGATCCGCAACGTCTGCCTGCCGACAAGCGATTCGGTGGACATCTCTCTACCGTTCAGGAAGTGGCGCACTTTGCCACCGTGGTTGTCATAAGTCGTCGCGACAAAGGTCCACACACCGACTCGCCGCGGATGAAACAACTCCGGAGAGCCATAGCCCGTTCCCTTCAACGCACCGTCCGGTGCGGCGACCAGCACGCCAAAACGCAACTGCCCCGTAGGCGCGATCTGCCAGTGCGGGCAGCCCAGCTCATGCCCATCCGTGAGCAGCAAGCCCTGCATACGCCCGGGAATCGTATCGAGCCGAATCCACGCACTGAGGGTGAGCGTGCCATAGCTGCCGGGAATGTTGACGCGGATACGGTCGCTGGGCCGCTTGAACTCCAACGCGCCTTTTTCAGCCCAGCGGCCGTTGCTCACCTCGCAGCCAATGATGGAGCCGTCCGCATGCTGAGGGCCAGAATCAATCAGCCGCGCATCCAACTTTTCAAAGTCATAGCGCACCGCCACGCGCGGATCGTTCGCGATGGTGCGGTTCCACTGCTGCCACGCGGCATATCGCTCCTTTGCCCGCTGGTCGGAGCGGCTGCGCACATCGTCGAAGGACGGGAAGCCGCTCGCATTGGCGCGAATATCCGTCCTTTGCCCGGTGCTCGCCCACGCAATCCCCGCGCCTTCCAGCAGACGCAGCGGAGCCGGTGACAGCGCACCCGCACCTGCCGGATGCAGCTCCACTTCACCATCGAAAACCTCCACCTTCGACCCCGCATTTCCACCCACCTCCATGCCAAACTCCGTGCCGAGATCCATGAGTTCAAATTCCGGCGACACCACCTGAAAGCCCCGCGCCTGCGGCGGCACCCACGCACGGATGCGCCCCGAGTGGCATACCGCGCGGTTCGCCGATACCAGTTCCAACTCCGCAGGCCCCTCCAGAATCACGCGGGCACCGCTGTAGAATTCCAGTTGCGCCAGACCACTCGTAAGTTGCAGTCGCCCGGCGGAAAGAATGTTTCCCGCACGTGGCTGATGAGTCCCCTTCCAGTTGGCATCAACCACCTGCGTCAGCAACGCCACGCCATCGTCCACCGCCTCCGGTTTCTCGCTCAGCATCGGAGCCTTTCTCGCGCTTGATCCAATCACCCAGCCGCCGACGAACAGAACTAACGCGGCAGCAGCAGCGAGCGGACGCCAGGAGAGCCAGCGGTTCGGCGGGGCTGTTTTGACCAGCTTTGGCCGCACCTTTGACGACAAGCCTGCCTCCACACGCGCATAGGCCAGATAGTCCCGGCGCAGCTGCGCATCCACTGCCAGCATGGACTCCAGCCTTCGCGCCTCTTCCAGAGTTGCCTCGCCGCCCAGGTAGCGGCGCACCAATTCCATCTGAGTGTCGCTCGATTTCATGCAAGTTCCTCCTTTTGGTTCAAGGTGAGCTGTACACAGTCCGCCAAGGTCATGCGGATGCGGTGCATTGATTTATAAAGAGCCATCGGTGTGCGGCCCGCTGAACGCGCTAGCTCATCCATGCGGACGCCCGGCGCATACGCCGTCTCCACCAGTTCGCGCTGGGCTGCGGGTAGCTTTTGCAAACACTCCTCCAGCGCCCGCTCCTCCTGCTCGCTCGACCGGGCCGCCTCCATGGCATCGGCCTCCAGCAAAGCCAGCACCTCATCGCCGAACACATGCCGGTCACGCGCCCTGTCGCGGAGAAATGCGAGAGCCTCGAACTTCGCCACGCCAAAGGCCCACGGACGGAAGTCCACCGAGTCATCAAACTTCCGCCACAGCACCGCCGCCGTCTGCTGCATGACCTCGCGCGCATCCTCCAGCGTGGGCACCAGCGAGCGCACAAAGCCACGCAACGCCTCTTCATGCTCCACATAGAGCCTGAGGAAGCGGTCATGTCTGTCGTTCTCCGCAGCGGTCATCACAAGGAACCCTCCACGAAAACGGCGATTTGCCGAAAAAAGTTTTCAGAGGACGAAAATGCCCGGCTGATGCCACTCTCACGAGCCGGGGTGGACGTTGCTCAAATCCATCGCTTCCCGGAGTTCCAGCAAGCGTCTCGGCATACAGCCTGCCAAGCTGATTTCCAAAAGTAGCAGGCAACGGTGAGTGTGCGCTTGATGTTGGGATTCATTTCTTCCATTCCGTGGCAGGCGCATCGGCAGCGTGCAGCGCGGCCTGTGACGCGAACAGGAGAGCGGTGAGGAGTGTGAGGGTGTGTTTCATGGTATTGGACGTTTCTACAGGGAGTGATTGGTATTTGCTTTTTCGACTAGTCCACGTCCGCCTCGTAGCAGCCATGGGGATCAAGGGGTTCAGTGATGAGTGCGTGCCTCACTTGGATTTCTTCGTGTCGGGTTGTGGAGTCGCGGAGGCCGCTGGCTTAGTCTTCACTTTGGCGGGGGGTGGGCTCCTGCGGCTTTGGCCCGCCTGATCCTGCCCGACGCAATTCCTTTTGAACCCACTCGAGGCCTTGCAAATTGCCCTTGATCCCCTCGGCGGCGTCGAGGTTGCCGCGTTCGTGGATGACGCCGACAGGACCGCGCCAGCCGCTCGCTTCGACGACACGAATCATCGCCAGTTCCGACTCATCGGAGCCGATGTAACGCACGCCGGGATACTGCGAGGTGTCGGCCCTCATGCCGTTGAGATTCACCGCGATCAGATAGGGCTGGATGCGTTTGAACAGCGCGGGGAACTCCGTCAGCGAGCCGCGCCAGTGGTGGAAGTTAAACACGATGCCCACGTTCGTGATGCCGCCGCGCTTCAGCCGCTCGATGATGGCGATTTGATGATCCTGCTCCTCAAACCATGGCTCGCGATGATTGTAGAGCCCCACTTTGCAACCGAGCGCCGCTGCATCCTCTGCGATGGGCCGGATGCGCGCCGCCTCGGCTTCGATTCGCTCGGCATCGTTGGTTGTTGTGATAGTGCGCGAGCCGCAAACCCAAAGCTGTGGATGGATACCGTGGCTCTTGATGGCATCGAGGATTTGCGGATTTCGTGCTGGATACCACCACGCGGTGATTTCGATGCCGTGCTTCTGCATCGCTTCGACTTCGGCATTGAAGGTTGGGACGTGTTCGGCGCGCCAATCGTAGGCGAGCTTCGTCACGCCAAGCTCCTTCAGCATCAGCGCCCGTTCCTCGGGGCCGCGCTTCTTCGCATCGTAAGGCACGATCCACAATGCGGCTATGTTCTTGCGGTCGAAGATGGACGGTGCATCGGCAGCGGTGACCTTTGCGGAGGCCGTCGCAAGAATGGTGATGGTGAGGAGGACGAGTGAGGTGAGCGATTTGGGTTTCATGGTTGGTTAGTGGTTTGCATGCTGTTGTCGGAGGAAAGGAATTTTCGCGCTACACGAAGGTGGGGAAGGTTCACGCGAGTTGTCCGGCCTTGATGATGCCGCCCTGCATCACGGCGAGGAGGTTGTCGCGGTTTTCGAGGATGGAGATGTCCTGGAGCACGTCGCCATTCACCACGAGCACATCGGCGAGCTTGCCGGCTTCGAGCGTGCCGAGTTCATGCTCGCGTCCCATCATCTTCGCGCCGCCGAGCGTGGCGCACGTGAGGGTGTCGAGTGCGCTGAAGCCAACGTAGTTCACGAAGAAGGTCAGCTCCTGCGCGTAGGTGCCGTGAGGCGTCCAGCCGAAGCCGTAGTCGCCACCGAGGCCCAATGTGCCTCCGGCTTTGAGCACGCGGCGGCAGCTCTCCGCGCCGGCTTCGAGGGTTTCCTGGTGTCCATCAATGACGCGTTGTGAAAGGCCGAAATCTTTGCCGCGCTGCACGCTGAACAGCTCGAACCCAAGGCCGGGGCACATCGGCACGTTGCGCTTGAGCAGGAGTTCGAGGCATTCGTCATCCATGAAGGTGCCGTGCTCGATGGCGTCGTAACCGGCCTTCAGCGCGTTGCGGATGCCTTCGGTGGCGCGGCAGTGACCGGTGACTTTGAGGCCGTGGTTGTGCGCGGTGGCGACGACGGCATGCATTTCATCAAACGTCATGCATAGCGTGTGATGGTCGTTGATGTCGGGAGAGGCAGCGTCGCCTGTGGGATAAGTCTTCACCCACTCGATGCCGTCTTTGACCAGCTTGCGCACGGCTACGCGGGCTTCGTCGGGCCCGTTGACGATGAAGACAATGCCTTCCATGCCGATCTTCCGATAGTCCGGGTTCCAGTCCATCAAACCACCCGCACCGCAGATTTCGCGACCGCTGGCGCTCAAGCGCGGGCCGGGAATCATGCCCTCCTCGATGGCCTTTTTCATCCACACGTCGATGTTGTGCAAGCAACCGCCGCTGCGCGCGGAGGTATAGCCGCATTCGAGCGCGGTCTTCGCATTCACTGCCGATTGTAGCGTCACGTATTCGACCGGGAACTTGATGTCGAGGTCCTGTAGCTCGGTGACATTGAAGTAGGTGAGATGGATGTGCGCCTCGATGAGTCCCGGCATGATGGTGCCGCCGTGTGCGTCGATGGTTACCGCTTCGGGCGGCAGTTTCGGCGCATCAGCGGCAGGTCCGGCGTAAGTGATGAATCCGTCGGTGACGATGACGGCGGCATTCGGGACGGGGGCCTTGCCAGTGCCGTCAATGAGCTGGCCGTTGGTAATGAGCGTGGTGCCTGTGGAGGTTTTCATGGTGGAAAGAAAAGTGGTTGGAGATCAACCCTCGCCGGGGGTGGATTCGCCATTGAGGAGGCGTCGGATCGTTAGCGGGTTGGCGTTTTGCAGCGCTGGTGGGAGCAGGTCGTCTGGCATGTCCTGATAGCAGACGGGACGGGCAAAGCGCAGCATGGCTGCGGTGCCGACGGAGGTGTAGCGGGTATCCGTGGTGGCCGGATACGGGCCACCGTGATTCATCGCATGGCAAACTTCGACGCCGGTGGGGAACGCATTGATGACGATGCGACCCGCCCTTTGTTCGAGATGCGCGAGCAGCGTCCGCGCACTCGTGAGGTCGGCGGAGTTGCCGTGGATGGTGGCGGTGAGTTGGCCTTCCAGAGCTGCGGCACAGGCGAGTATTTCGTCTGCACTCTCTGCCATGACGACGAGTGCGAAGGGTCCAAAAGCCTCAGTCGCCAGCGTGGGCGTCGCGAGAAAGTCATGCGCGGTGGTGACAGCCACACTGGGCTGAATCTGAGCGCCCAAAGCGTCAGGCGTGGCTTCCGCTGAAGCGAGCAGGCGGACTCCGGGAACACGGATGATGGCATCCCGATGCTCTGTGAAGGCCGTGCGAATGCCGGATGTGAGCATGACGCCGCTGGGAGCGCTGCGAACCAAGGCGCCGAGGGATTGCAGGAAAGCATCGGCATCTGCGCTCCTGAGCATGAAGACCAGTCCCGGCTTGGTGCAGAACTGACCAATCCCGAGCGTGCATGAGGCTAGCAGACCTTGGGCAAGTTTCTCACCACACTCAGCGAGTGCGCCGGGCAGCAAAAAGACTGGGTTTAGGCTGCTCATTTCGGCAAAGACCGGGATGGGGCGGGGCCGGGCCGAAGCAGCATCATACAAGGCGCGACCTGCGGCATGAGAGCCGGTAAAAGCCACCGCTGACGTGGCCGGATGTCGAGCCATCGCCATGCCGACGACCGCACCATTGCCATGGATGTAGGAGAAGATGCCGGGAGGAAGCCCGCAGGATGCAACAGCCCGATTCACCGCGCTCCCGACAAGCTCGGATGTGCCGGGGTGCGCACGGTGTGCCTTCACCACTACGGTGCATCCGGCTGCAAAAGCTGAGGCGGTGTCGCCACCAGCCACGGAGAAAGCGAGTGGGAAATTGCTCGAACCAAAGACCACGACTGGACCGAGGGGAATCAAGCAACGGCGCAAGTCAGGACGCGGTAACGGCTGGCGTTGCGGCAGAGCCGAGTCGATGCGGGCGTCCACCCAGGAGCCCTCTCTCGCCACGGTGGCAAAGAGCCGCAGCTGTCCGCAGGTGCGGGCACGCTCTCCAAGCAGCCGAGGCATTGGCAGTCCGGTCTCGGCGTGCGCGCACGCCAGCAGGCTCTCACCGAGCGCTTCGATTTCCTCCGCGATGGCTTCCAGAAAAAGCGCTCGCTGCTCGCCTGGACATACGCGCCACTGCTCAAACGCAGCAGTGGAGGTGTTCATCGCTTGGTCCACCTCAAGTTCTGATGCCTCGTGAAAAACCGTCTCCAGCGACTCCAGCTTTGCTGGATTCACCGCGCGAAAGGTGGTGCCGCCTACGGTGCCGGGCTGCCCGGCGATGCTGCTCAATCCGTGTAGTTTCATAGGGGCTCAGGCGATGGTGTTGATGAGTGTGCCGATGGGCGGGATGGTGATGCGCACTTCGTCGCCGGATTGCAAAGTGAAGTCATCCGGCGGCACAATGCCGGTGCCTGTCATGAGGTAGCAGCCGCGAGGGAAGGCATTGTCGCGGAACAACCAGGCGGCCAGCGAATCCAGCGGGCGCTTGATTTGCGCGAGTGTGGTGTCGCCGGAAAACACGGTCTGCCCAGCACGCCGGATTTCGAGCAGGATGACGGTCTCCGAGCCTGGTAGTGTGTCACTGATGAGCAGGCATGGCCCGAGTGCTGCGCAGCGGTCATAAACTTTGGCCTGCGGCAGATAAAGCGGATTTTCACCCTCAATGTCGCGGGAGGACATGTCATTACCGATGGTGTAACCGAAGATTTTCCCATTTGTATTGATGGCTAGAGTCAGCTCCGGCTCCGGCACGTTCCAACGGGAATCGGACCGAATGCGCAGTGCACCACCAGGAGCGACGACGCGGTGCGGCGTGGCTTTGAAGAACAACTCCGGGCGCTCAGCTTCATAAACTCGATCATAGAAGCGTGCGCCCTCCGCTTCGACCGACTCCTCCATACGCGCGGTGCGGCTGCGATAGTAGGTCACTCCGGCAGCCCACACTTCCTGCGACTGCACGAGCGGTCTGAGCAGCGGCGGACAACACTCAACAGCGTGCGCATCGGCGCAGACCTCCCCGAGTAAGGCGAGCGCATCGGGAGCTGTGAATAGGCGGTCGAGGTCGAATGAGGCAGGGAGCATCTGGTAGCTGCCATCGACTTCAACGCAGAGGCCGGATTCAGTAGTGTAGATTTTCATAGAGTGAGCTGTGATGTGGTATTTACTCAACGATGAGCACGCCGCGCATCACCATCCAGTGGCCGGGGAAGGTGCAGAGGTAGGGGTAGCGGCCTGGCTGCGCGGGGGCGGCAAAATGAATGGTTGTCTTCTTCTGTGGGTCGAGGATGCGCGTGTGGCAGAGGATGTTCGGGCTCTCGGGGACATAATGGCGTGCCAATGCATCGGGCGCGGCGACGATCTGGTTGGCGAGCGCACCGACGCGGTCAGTAGCATCAGTTTTGATGAGCACCCAGTTATGCGGCATGGCGTCTGGATTCTCGAAGATGAGGGAGAGTCGCTCGCCTGTTTTGGCGTGGAGTTCCTTTTGTGCGAACTGCATGCCGTTCGTGGTTTGGATGTGCAGCTCCCGTCCGGCTTCGCCCTTTTCCCATGGCACCGGCCGCACGGCGGCAACTTCAGGCATGACATGCACGGCGTGGTTGGTCTTGGCGATTTTCGTGTAGCCCGTGAAGGCGGTGAAAGGCTCGGCCAATGTGTGTGCCGTGAGGAAGACATCGTGTGCCCGGTCCTTTGTCACGCTGACGCGCAGATGAATCTGATTGGCAGGAATGAGCTGCGGAATCTCGATGAACAGCGTCTTCCCGCCATCAAGCAGCTGTGCGCTACGAATCTCCAGGGGATCATGCCCGACGGTGTTGGAATGGAGCACGGAGAACTCCGGCGAGCCATACGAGGCGCTGTAGCGATAGTTCCAGCACTGCGCGAAATGGGTCGCCGCTGTGCCCGCGATACTGGCATCGAGCGGCTCATTGAAGCGCAGCAAGACGCCGTTGTCCCGAGCTTCAAATCCCACTGGCACGGGCGTGCTGCCGCCGGTGAAACGCACGCGCTGGAAGCAGCCATCCTGCGGCGTGAAACTAACCCAGCCTTGCATGCCTGAGACATAGAAGTGCCCGTCCCGCGCGTTGAATCTTCCGCCCTGCACGCCGGAGTCGAAGTTGCCGCTGATCTTCACGGCGGCGGCCTGCCATTGGTTGTTCACCTGCTGTCGCATCATCAGCCAGGCACTGCCGCTGCCGGTGGAGAGATGGATGAGGTTGCCATCGCCCTTCAAGGATGACCAAGACTCGCCGGTGACAAAGCATTGGCCGCCGGAGGAGTTGTCCTCACCACGCGGCAGATAGAGCAGAGGTGGCTCCGGTGGTTGCCCGTTTTTTGGGCCATCAGCGCCGAAGTGGGCACCCTGGTTTTTTCCAAGCTCAATCTGACCAATCGCCGAGGCGGGTATCCAGTTGCCCTCCTGCTGGCTGGCGGTGACGAATCGCTCGTCGGGCGAAATGCCGATGCCGTTGGGATTGCGAAAACCGGTGCCGAGCACTTCGAGCTTGTCTGGCAGCGTGACGCGGCAGATGCCCTGATTTGCCGAAGCAAAATAGAAACGTCCCTCTCGATCACAATCCAGACCGGTGATGTAGGAATGACCGCCGGTATCGGTCACCATCGCATGGGACGCGCACTCGTAGAAATCGGCTTCATCATCGCTATTCAGGTCATGCAGGCAGGTGATCTGATCGCGTCCGAGCACATAGATTTCATCCTTCACGATCTTCAGGCCGAGCGGCTGATGCAGACCGGTGGCAAAGCGTTTCCAGCGCACCTTGCCGAGCCCTTCATCAATGCCACGGACCAGCCAGACCTCCCCGGTCATCGTGCAGATGGCCGCGCTGCCATCGCTGAAGAAGTCGTGGCCACTGATGAAGAAAAGCGTTCCGTAGGGATTCTGGAACGGGACGGTGATGGTGTCCGTGGCGAAGGGTGTTTGCGTGCCGAGCACGCCCTTCGTCTCGATCCACTGCGGCCACTGCGCCGGGCCACCTTTGGTGAGTTCAGTGAGTTCTTTGCCGTCCTCGCGCGCGGTCGTCAGATGCTCAACGCCGCTGCGGGAGTAGGAGAAGACGACCTCTTTCCCATGTCGATAGAAGCCGTGATAGACGAGTGTGTTTTCCGCCTTCCCCGGCAAAGGCTTCCCCACCACTTTCCCCACCAGCGCTCCGCCAGAGCCGAAGCCGTGGCGTGCATCGCTCAGCTTGATGAAGCCGCCTTCCCACTTGACGGGGAACGTGCAGGTCAGCGGATCAAAGCACGCGGCGCGGTCATCGAAGCGGACGCACACGCCCTTGGGAATCGTTAGGCCGCCGCCCTTGAAAATGGTGCTGAACACGGTGCCGTGATCTGCTGCGGCCCAGCGCCCGTCCTTCCAGGTGTCTTTGTCGTTTTGATTCCCAAAGTGCCCATGCTTCCCGCCGTCAAGGTCCGGGAAGGCTGGCAGCAACTCGGGCATCGGCTTCTGCTTCATGAACTGCAACGCCTGCTTGCCATAGTAGTCGAATACGCGCTCGCGATTCACGAAATGCTGCCAGTGGACGTTGTCGGCCTTGTTGAGCGGTGGCAGCTCTGGCGTAAAGGCGGCGGGTTTTGGTGCTTTGACGACGGGCGCGGGAGCCTTGAGATCGTCGAAGTTCCAAAGCCCGATCGTGGTGTCCAACGACAGGCGGGGTGCGTCGCTCTTACCCGGTTTCATGAAGCCACGGGAGAGACGCACATCGTCGATGATGCCGTCGCAGCCGATGTTTCCATCCACGAGGCGGCCAAAGGCCAAGCCACCGGACTTTGGAGATCCCTTGAGGGGCTGCACGGCTTTTTCCAAGACTTGTACGCCATCCACCCACAGCACGACTCGCTGTTCATCGACGCTGGCGAGGAAGTCGTGCCACTTCCCATCGCAGACATCGATCTTCGAGTCGAAATTGCCACCGCGGCCAGGCATGAATAGCGCCAGGGTGCCGCTCCTGGCCATCGTGTAGAGTTCCCAATGCGTCGCCGAGGCCTTCATCTCGGCAGCGACGAGGATGTTGAAGCGCTCCTTGCTCTCCAGCCTGGCACGGCACTCGATGGTGAATGGCGGCGTCGAATACTCCGCTTTGCCATCGAACAGCAGGCCACCCGTGAGCGCTTTTCCAAATGGCTCACTCAATGACGGCGCACCGCCGCCGGGGTTGATCGTTGTCGATGGCGCAATGGCGGTTGCCTTGGCGTTCGCTTTCTCCCAGGTGCGATACTTCGGTTTCTCACCCGGCTTCGCACCATCGAGCTGCGGCACCAGCCACTTCAAGCCATCGAGATTATCCAGCAGTCGTCCTTCGGCATCTTCGCCGGTGTGGTTGAGGATGCCGATGGGACCGCTGTAGCCGCTGGCACGCACGATGCGCAGAATCTTCACGTCCTCGGTGCCGACGCCTAGCGGGAGGATCTTGCGGCCCTTCGCTTCACCGTCGATGTCCATGCCATTCAGGTTGAAGCAAAGCAGGTGCGGCAACATGCGTGGCAGCACAGTGGCAAGGCGGTCAAGATGGCCGTGGCCGTGGTGCAGGTTATAAACGATGCCGATGTTTTGAATCCCTTGCGCCTTGAGTGCTTCGGTGACCGCGATGGCGTTCTCCGGCTCGCCGCCCCAGCCGCCGTGATTGTAGATGCCCACCTTGCAGCCGAGGGGCGCGGCAGCCTCACAGATGGCTTTGAATCGTGCGGCCTGCTGCTCGACGCGCGTCTTTTGATCCGCCTCATCCTTCACTGCGATGGTGCCGCCACCGCCGCTGATCCAAAGCTGCGGATGCACCCCGTGGCGTTTGAAAAGTTCGAGGGTGTTCTTTGCCTCTTCATTCAGCGCGCCTGGAAACCACCAGCCAAGCAGCTCGATGTGGTGCTTCTTCAGTGCGTTCAGTTCGTCATCCCACTGAGGAATATGTTCCGCGCGATAGTCATAGACGAACTTCTTCACGCCCATCTTTTCGAGCATCACCGCGCGTTCCTCGGGGTTCCGTTTGCCCGCATCAAAAGGAACGATGCACCACGCGGCGAGGTTGGATTTGTCGAACAGATCCCCGGCAGCGAGTCCGGCGACGGGCAGGCTGGACAGGAAGAGGGCGACAAAGAGGATGTGCTTCATTATGTTAGTAGATGGAGGCATAGGTTACCCCCTCATGCTGCCACAACAGCCTCGGCAACGATTGAACTCCGGCGACAGCTTTGTGGACGAACGCGCCAAAGCGTCTGTATCTTGAATGTGAACGCACCTCGTCCCTGTATCCTCCACGCGGACCAAAACCGTCTCCATGCACCCCTGCACATGAAACCCAAGCAAACCTCCGTCAGTGCGTTCTTCGACCAACTCGGCCCAGAGTCCGGCTTGCGTCTTTTCGATGCATTCGCAGACACACGCTTCTTCATCAAGGACAAGCAGGGCATCTACATGCACGCCAGCCGCGTCATGCACCTAGCACACGGAATCGCCGATCCCAGTGGCATCGTCGGTCGCACCGACCACGACTTCATTCCTGCCTACCTCGCCGACCACTACACTCGTGACGACCATGCGGTTCTCGCCGGAAAGGAAATCTGGGGCCGCGTCGAAATGGTTCTGCGTCATCCCAACTGCCCCGACTGGTATGTCACCTCGAAAACCCCGCTGCGCGCCAAAGGTGGCCGCATCATCGGCCTCGCCGGAGTCTCCCGCGATCTGCAACAAGCCGCCAAGATTGCCACACCTTTCGTCCAACTCACCCCCGTGCTCGACCACATCCGCGACCACTTCGCCTCACCCGTGGAAGTGGAGTCGCTGGCCCAACTTGCCGGCATGTCAGCCCGCAGCTTTCAGCGCCACTTCAAGAAAGCCTTTCAACTCACCCCCACCGCCTACGTCCGGCAATTTCGCATCGGCAAAGCCTGCCAGATGCTCATCGAAACCGACGAGACCATCACCAGCATCGCCATCGAAACCGGCTTCAGTGATCACAGCCACCTAGTTCGCGAGTTCACCCGAACCATCAACACCACCCCCGGCGCGTATCGAAAGAAATACCGAGGGACGTGAGTGAACAAAGTGGCCAGTGAGGCGGCACCGATTTGCCAAGCGCGGGTTGGGTGCGCCCAACTCATCAAGCATTCGCATGTTGGCTTCGTGGTCCTGTAGCTCAGCCATGGTCGGAAAGATGAAGCCTCCTTTGATCCTGCCGATGGATTCCCGGCTGATGCCACGATCACGAGCCAGGGCGGACGTTGCTCAAACCCATCGCCACCTTCCTCACCGATCTCCAGCATGAGTAATCCCGCTCAACCCTGGCACGCCTATGCGAAAGCCACCGACTTCAGCATCGAACCCGGTGGGCTGCTCGTGCAGTTTACCGATGGACGCTCTCACCGCCTGCATGTCTTCGAGACCGATCACACCTGGCTCCTGCGTGGTTTGGTGGTCCGGCATGCCACCCGTGAGACCGATGCCACACCGGCCTTGAGTGCCGCGCTTAAAAACCGTCACAGCCGCATGTACGGTTTGCGCGTGGACAAGCAGGGCAAATTGATCGGCGAAACCCACGTCCCCAAGCCCGGCCTCACACCTGTAGAATTCCAACTCCATGCCCGCCACCTAGCTGCCGAGTGTGATCGCCTTGAGTATTTGATTACTGGTCTTGATCGTGAAGCGAGGGGGAGAGAAAAGTAAAAAGAGAGAATGCGCCAGATTGACGGAAGGATACCGGGGCGATTGCCCTCCATCAGGGGCGAATGCTTGGGCGGCGGGGCCTCCGCAAATCATTCATTTGCAGAAGAATAGGGCGTCATCGAAAGGCGCTCTGGCCGCTGGCTCAAGGATCTGGCACGCGAAGGCAAGTTGGGGGCCTTCGATTTACATGCATGCATTCCGGCTTGGGAAAGCCAGTGTGAACAGGCATCGGATTCTAAGTAGGAATTGATCAGCATCCCTTGCCATCAGCAATGTTCTTCGCATGAATAAGAAAATACCCGCATGGTTGAACCCAACCTCTCTCATTCTTCATATGGTTTATTGCAGACCTTCTTCGTGGCGACGACAGGCAGTCAGAATATGACGCGCTCATTAGATACCAATGCAGAGAAGGCTGGCGACTCCCTCTTCACTAAGACTAGCCAATCACATTTTTAGCCTTCGGCCTCATGTCGCTCCAAGTCATTGCCAGTCTCGCCACCAAAATAGGTTTTGCTTCGCATCAAAATGCCGTAGCCCTCCTGCTGGACCTCGTTCTGGAAAACACGAACGAAGCCGCACTACAAAGCCTAACCGTCAGGCTCGGATCCGCTCCGGCGTTCCTGGAGTCAAAAATTTGGAAGATTGATGCCCTGCAATCTGGCGCGTCACTCCGAATGAGTGACCGCAATGTGAATCTCGACGCTGGGTTTCTTGCTGGGCTGACGGAAAGCCTACGAGGAGAAATCATCATCGAGGCAAGCACAGAGGAGAATTCGGTCCCGCTGTTCTCTGGTCGCTACCCTGTAGAACTGCTGGCGAAAAACCATTGGGGCGGCACAGGCTCCATGCCGGAATTGCTCCCCGCTTTTTGCATGCCGAATGATCCTGCGGTGGACAAGGTGCTGAAAGCCGCCAGTGATGTTCTTCGGCGAGCTGGTAAGGAATCAGGGATAGATGGATATAAAAGCAAATCTCGGACACGGACCTGGGAGCTAGCCTCCGCCATCTGGTCGGCTGTCTCGGGACTGGGACTTGGCTACGCTTACCCACCGGCAAGTTTCGAGGTGGAGGGGCAGAAGGTGAGGACACCTGGAGCGATCCTAGAAGGTCGTCTGGCAACATGCCTGGACACCTCCCTGTTGTTTGCATCGGCATTGGAGCAGGCGGGTCTGAACCCTCTCATTGTACTTACTAAAGGTCATGCCTTCACTGGTGTGTGGCTGCAGCCGCAGGAGTTTTCCCAGCTCACGACGGACGAAGCCGCAGCTGTACGTAAACGTGTGGAACTTCAGGAAATGCTCGTGTTTGAGACCACTCTTGTGACTCAGTCCCCGGTGCCATCATTCAGCTCTGCGGTGGAAGCGGCCAAGAAGAAGCTGAGCGATGACGAATTCTGCATGGCGATCGACATTCGTCGGGCACGAATGCGCAAGATCAAGCCGCTGGGAATTTCCACCCCTGTCACCCCAGTGGAACCCGGCGTGCCAGCGCCACCTGTCTCAGAATCACTGGAGGAAGCGCCACGGCTGCCAGCCTTTGACGTAGAGATAAGCCAAGAACCAACGACAGCAGATGACCGCGTCTCCCAATGGCAGCGTAAGCTTCTGGACTTAACCGCACGCAACCGCCTGCTGCATCTGCCGGAGCGCAGCAAGCATGTGCCGCTTGTCTGCCCGGATCCGGGCGCTCTGGAAGATTTGCTCGCCGCTGGCAAGACTATCCGAATTTCCGCCCTGCCTGACCTAGAGAAAGGCGGCAGAGATGCCAAACTTTACGAGCAGCAAAACCAGGAGGAACTGCACCTGCAGTATGCGCGAGAGGCGCTTCTTTCCAGTGAGGTGTTGTCACCTTTGCCACAGAAAAAGCTGGAGGCAGAAATGATCGACCTCTTCCGCAAGTCCCGGACTGACATGGATGAAGGCGGGGCCAACACGCTCTTTCTCGCCTTGGGATTTCTGAACTGGAAAAAAACAGCTGATGATACGCGAACTTACCGCGCTCCGCTAATTCTGCAGCCTGTAAAGCTGGTGCGAAAAAGCGCCCTCTCCGGGGTCACGATGACATCACATGAAGACGAACCACGCTTCAATCTTACGCTGCTCGAACTCCTGAGTCAGGATTTTGACCTGAAGATACCAGGACTCGACGGCGAACTGCCACAGGACGACAGTGGCATCGACGTGACCGGTATCTGGAACCGTGTGCGTGTCGTGGTGAAGGATATACCTGGATTCGAAGTCACGACAGAGACGGCGCTTGGGACTTTCTCGTTTGCCAAGTATTTGATGTGGAAAGACCTCACGGACCGAAAGGACCAGCTTATGGCCAACTCGGTGGTCAGGCATCTGATCGAACGCGGGGAAGAGAAGTTTGGTGAAGAATCTCAATATCCCAACGCGGCGGAGTTGGATGACATCATCACGCCTTCTGAATTGTTCACGCCATTGCCGGCGGACTCGTCTCAGATCGCGGCAGTCGTGGCATCAGCCAGGGGATGCAATTTTGTCCTTGATGGCCCTCCCGGAACTGGGAAGTCACAGACCATTGCAAACATGATCGTGCATAATCTCTCGATTGGCAGACGTGTGCTCTTCGTGGCAGAAAAAATGGCTGCATTGGAAGTCGTGCATCGTCGTTTGGCAGAGAAAGGGATCGCCGAATTCTGTCTGGAGGTCCACTCGAACAAGACCGCCAAAATGGAAATCCTGCAGCAGCTTGACCGTGCGTGGAGCGCTCGTGGTGAACTGAGCGAATCCGATTGGAGCCGGGAAACTGACCGTCTGAGAACTCTTCGAGACCGTTTGAATGGGGTATGCGAACGGCTGCATCTGCGCCACGCCAATGGCATGACAATTCATCAGGCTGTCGGCAGGGCAGCCCGGGATCATAGCGCAGCAACTCCACGACTGAGCTGGGCAACCGGCAATCAGCACAGCAGCGAAGCATTTGAGGCAATGCGTGAAACTGCCCGCCGTCTCGATCTCAATTTCGACGCATACGCAGACGCACCGAAGGACTTCTCAATTATTGAACAAGGCGAATGGTCCAATAGATGGCAGGAAGAGGTTTTGGGATCGTCTAAAGTTCTTCCCGACACGATTAATGCGCTAATTTCAGCCAGAGATCAGATCAAGAGAGTCTGCCAGTTTGACATCGCCTCAGATACTGACAGCGCGATGGAACGTCTTGTGCAGTTTGTCAGGACGGTTCTAGCGACCCACAAAAAGGACATGAGCTTCGCGTTCGCGCCGGATCTCACTGAAAAACTCGGAGCTGCCCGCCGGCTGCTGGCCCTCCTCGAAAGGTATGGAGAGGATGAAAAGAAACTTTCTGTGCGCTATAAATCAGAAGCCGCACGGCACATAGATGTCGATCAACTCGATGTCGCATGGTCAGAGGCCAACAATAGATTCTGGCCCTTTTCCATCTGGGCGAAAAACGGCGTGTCTGAGAAATTGGCTTCACAGGGCGGTGCGAGTTCCCCTCCAAACGTTGAGCTCGACCGGCCTCTCCTACGCCGACTGAAGGAGATGCTATGCGAGATGGATACCCTCAAGGCGGTCCTCGGAAATTTCCCGGGCTGCGCTGGAATCGACAGCAACTCTGATGTGATCAAAGATGTCATCGGCATCGCAGAGGCCATGCAGAACCAGCAGCCGCGCTTGATTAGCAGCCCTGACGAACTGATCTCCTTCAAGGGAGCGGTCCGACGTCTGGTGGTGGATGCCAATGAACTGCTCGGACCGGAGGGAGCGATTGCCCTTGCGGCAGGCTTGCTTGAAGGAGCTCTTCGTGAATATCGGCAAACCTATGGACGTTTTGCCGACCTGTGCGCGATTACACAGCGGGATGTGCTTCCGCTGGAGAAGATCAAAGCGGCGGCGGAGACCTTAACCGCAAGCGAGAATCGTCTGCGTTCCTGGTGCACATGGCGGCGTGTCCGCCAATCAGCCATTCAGCAAAATCTTGCGCCTTTGGTCGTTGGCATAGAGGAGGAGCGGCTGACAAAGGGGGATGTCGAGCCGGCATTCTTAACAGCCTATTCCAAGTGGTTTGCCGCAGAGATGATCGACCGCGAGCCTTCCCTCAGGGATTTCGTTTCCGTCGAACACATGGATTGCATTGAGGAGTTTCGGCGGGTGGATGACCAAGTAGCTAAACTGACCGCAGAATACACCCGAACAGTTCTGTGCGGACGGCTGCCTTCAAAAACTGAGGTGGGCCGAAAGGATGGCTATGGCATTCTCAAGCATGAGCTGCAGAAGAAGCGCAGTCACAAACCACTGCGCAGGCTGGCAAGCGAGATGGGGGAGGCTTTCAGCCATCTCGCGCCATGCATGCTGATGAGCCCGCTCTCAATCGCTCAATATCTTCCTGCAGATCAGCAACTCTTCGATCTGGTGATTTTCGATGAAGCCTCGCAAATCACCCCCTGGGATGCAGTTGGTTCCATTGCACGTGGCAGTCAGGTCGTCATCGCTGGGGATCCTCGTCAAATGCCCCCCACAAACTTCTTCCAGCGAGGCTCGGGCGACAATGAATTCGATGGCGATGTTGAAGAGGATCTTGAGAGCATCCTGGATGAGTGCCTGGCCGTTGGGATTCCTCGGCATAGTTTGAGCTGGCATTACCGCAGCCGCCATGAAAGCCTGATTGCTTTTTCGAATCACACTTACTATGGTAATCAGCTGATTACGTTCCCAGCTGCGGTGACGCGTGACAGCGCCGTCATCTGGCGGCGGGTGCAGGGCACGTATGCGAAGGGCAAAGGGCAGACCAATCAAGTGGAGGCTGAGGCCATGGTCGCTGAGACCGTGAAGCGCCTGACCGACCCGAGTTTTGTGAGGTCCGGACAGTCTCTGGCTCTGATCACTCTCAACTCCAAGCAGCAGGAACTCGTCGAAGATCTGCTGGATGCCGCCCGGAGGAAGCATCCTGAAATTGAACCGTACTTCAGTGATTCGCTTTCTGAACCCGTGGTCGTAAAAAATCTTGAAACAGTTCAAGGTGACGAACGCGACGTGATTCTTCTGGGTATCTGCTATGGTCCCACCGAACTGGGAGCTGGTTCAATGTCGATGAATTTCGGCCCTCTCAATCGGGACGGTGGCGAACGTCGACTCAACGTTGCGCTCACTCGGTCAAAGCAGGAGATGGTGGTGTTCACCTCATTTGATCACTCACTGATTGATCTCAACCGGACCAGCGCACGTGCCATTCGAGATTTAAAGAACTTTCTGGATTTCGCCGACCGAGGGCCGCGTGCTTTGGCTGAAGCTGTCCAAGGCTCAGTAGGCGGATATGATTCTCCCTTTGAAGAAGCCGTGGCCGACAGGCTCCGCGACAAAGGCTGGGAAGTTGTTCCGCAGGTGGGAGTCTCCCGATTCCGCATTGATCTCGGTATCGTTGATCCAGACCGACCGGGGGATTTCCTCGTTGGTGTCGAATGCGATGGCGCGACATATCATCGAAGCGCCACAGCTCGTGACCGTGACAAGGTCAGAGCTGCCGTCCTGGAGGGTTTGGGGTGGAATCTGCTGCGTGTGTGGTCAACCGACTGGTTTGTGGATCAAGCCCGCGAAACTGAACGGCTGCACTCACAATTGGACTTAATTCTGGATGAAAAACGACAAAGGCTGAAATCTGCCACGCACAGCAGCCTGGCTTTGACAGAGCCTGCTGAAGTCTTGGTTCACTCTGCGATGCCTCAAATTTCCGGCTTTGCGACAGAGGTCGTCGCCGAACCAGCATTGGAGGCAGATGCATCCTCCGAACCCCCGATCCTTCAAAATGCAGTTGTGTATCAGATCGCCGACTTCTCTGGTTTTCTGGACCGCATCAACCCTGATAATTTTCATGATGCTAGCTACGATGCGGTTCTTGTGGAACTGATCAGGCAGACGCTCATATCGGAAGCCCCCATTGCAGATGGTCTACTGGTGCAACGCATCGCGCGTGCTCATGATTTCAAGAGGGCTGGCCGTCTCATTCGTGAACGAGTTCTGGCCATCGTGGACGCTCATTTTCACCTGCGTGAGGATCCAGTCGAAGGCCTTTTTGTCTGGAAGCATGAGGCAGATCCCAATGGAACGATACCCTTTCGATTTCCAGCCGAGGGAATGGATGCTCGGGGAATTGAAGAGATACCATGTGAAGAAATACGGGCTGCTGCTGCGCACGGTGGCATGGACTGGTCGGCTGTCCAAATAGCGCGGATTTTCGGCACTAAACGTTTAACGACATCCGGCAAGGAGCGCATTGATCGCGCCCTGGGATTGCCCGCAGATGTGAGTTCTGACACTCCACAGCTGCTGTGAACGTGCAAAACCTGAATGCTTAAACCATCATGGCTTCTGTTTCACCGCCAGTCATGAAGCCAGCTTTGCAATGATCAGTCTGGCATGGCTGCAAGTCCTTGCCATCGGATTCATCCCTCGCTTTGATTCATCACATCACACTTTCGAAAGACTTTCCCTGAATGCCTGTCAAGAAATCCGACCTCTATTCCTCCCTTTGGGCCTCCTGCGATCAGCTTCGCGGTGGCATGGATGCCAGCCAGTACAAGGACTACGTCCTGTTCATGCTGTTCATCAAATACATCTCCGACAAATATGGCGACAGTGATGACTTTGCCCCGCCCGTCGTTATTCCCAAGGGAGCGGGCTTCAAGGACATGATCGCCCTGAAGGGCAAGTCGGACATCGGGGACAGAATCAACACCCAGATCATCCAGCCGCTCATCAATGCGAATTCCCGTCTCGCGCGCAGTGACTTCCCGGACTTCAATGACCCGAACAAACTCGGCGAGGGCAAGGACATGGTGGAGCGTCTCACCAATCTCATCGCCATCTTCCAGAAGCCCGAGCTCGATTTCTCCAAGAACCGTGCCGACAACGACGACATCCTTGGCGACGCCTACGAGTATCTCATGCGGCACTTCGCCAGCGAAAGCGGCAAGAGCAAAGGCCAGTTTTACACCCCGTCTGAGGTCAGCCGCATCATGGCCAAGGTCATTGGCATCGGCCCGCACAATACCAAGGCCAGCACCACCGCATATGACCCTACCTGCGGCTCTGGTTCCTTGCTGCTGAAGGTCGCCGCCGAGGCTGGGAAACACATCTCGCTTGAGGGGCAGGAAAAGGACGTGACCACCGCCGGTCTCGCCCGCATGAACATGATCCTGCATGACTTTCCCACGGCGAATATCCTCAGCGGCAACACCCTCTCAGACCCCAAGTTCAAGGACGGCGAGCAGCTACGCGCTTACGACTACGTCGTCGCCAATCCGCCCTTCTCAGACAAAGCCTGGTCCACCGGCATCACCCTTGGGAAGGACACCTTCCAGCGCTTCACCTGGGGCGAGCCGCCGGCGAAGCAGGGAGATTACGCCTACCTCCTGCACATCCTCCGTTCGCTAAAAAGCAAAGGCAAAGGGGCCTGCATTCTGCCCCATGGCGTGCTCTTTCGTGGCAATGCTGAGGCCGTCATCCGCCAGCAGCTTGTGCGGTCCGGCTTCCTGAAAGGCATCATCGGCCTTCCGGCAAATCTCTTTTACGGCACCGGCATCCCCGCCTGCATCCTCGTCATCGACAAAGAGAACGCCCAGGCTCGGAAAGGCATCTTCATGATCGACGCCAGCAAGGGCTTCATGAAGGACGGCCCCAAGAACCGCCTCCGCGAGCAAGATCTCCACAAGATCGTGGACACCTTCACCCGATCGGATGAGAGCGACCCGCGCTACGCTCGCATGGTCCCCGTGGCGGAAATCGCCGACCCCAAAAACGACTACAACCTCAATCTCCCGCGCTACATCGACAGCACCGAGCCAGAGGACTTGCAGGACATCGACGGCCACCTGCGTGGTGGCATTCCTGAGCGCGACATCGACGCCTTCGGCGCTTTCTGGAAGATCATGCCGGGCCTGCGCGCCACTTTATTTGAGAAGTTCAATCGCCCCGGCTACTCCGCGCTAAAGCTTCCCATTGCCGAGGTGAAGCCAGCCATCTTCAGCCATCCCGAGTTCACCGCCTTCACCACGAAGGCGAAGAAGCTGTTTACGAAATGGCAGGCGGCCTCTGTCCCGCTGCTCAAAGGCTTCACTCAAGGCGGCCATCCCAAGCCGCTCATTGGCACCATCTCCGAGGACCTGCTCGCCACCTTCAAGACCGCGCCGCTTCTCGACGCCTACGATGTCTATCAGCATCTCATGGATTATTGGGCCGAGACCATGCAGGACGACTGCTACCTCATCGCCGCAGACGGCTGGGAGGCCAAGACTTACCGCCTACTGGAGACGGACAAGAAAGGCAAGACCAAGGACAAAGGCTGGGCCTGTGACCTTGTGCCCAAAGGCCTCATCGTCGCCCGCTACTTCGCCAAACAACAAGCCGCCATCGAGGCCCAGCAGGCCGCGCTGGAGGCCACCACGGCCAGTCTCGCTGAACTTGAGGAGGAGCACGGCGGGGAAGGGGGGCTCTTGTTTGAGGCGCTGGACGAAAAAGGCTCATTGACCAAGGGCAGCGTGAAGAGCCGACTCTCTGCTGCTCAAGAAGGTGGAATTGACGTTGCGGAAGCTGGAGAGATCCCGCTGCTCAATAAATGGCTGAAGCTCAGCGCTGAGGAAACCGACCTCAAGCGCGCCCTCCGGGAAGCCGAGACCGCACTCGATCTCCTGGCCTACAAGAAGTATCCACAGCTCAGCCCTGCGGAGATCCAGACCCTCGTGGTCGACGACAAATGGCTGACCACCCTCGCCGCCGCCGTGCAGGGCGAGCTAGATCGCGTCTCGCAAACTCTCACCGGCCGCATCCGCCAGCTCGCCGAACGCTACGCCACACCGCTGCCGCAGCTCACCGACGAAGTCGCGACGCTCGCTGCCCGTGTGGACGCACACCTCAAAAAGATGGGAGCGGTATGGAAATGAAGCCCGGCTACAAACAGAGTGAGGTCGGCGTCATCCCTGAGGAGTGGGAGTGCGCAAAGCTCTCGGAGTTTTTTTCCTTCATCTCATACGGATTCACCAATCCGATGCCTTCGGTTCACGATGGCGTCTTCATGATTACGGCAGCGGACATTAACAATGGCCGCCTGCAACTTGATACCGCCCGGAAGACATCCGAAACAGCTTATCGCACCCTTCTCACCGCGAAGAGCAAGCCGCTAAAGAATGACATCTTACTGACAAAAGACGGCACGCTCGGAAGACTCGCCCTTGTAGGGAACGAAACAGTTTGCATCAATCAGTCCGTGGCAGTTATTCGTCCCAATGGACGAGTAGAGCCACAGTTTTTGAAGCTGTTATTGGAAAGTCCACGCTACCAAAAGCGAATGGTGGAGGATGCTGGTGGCTCAACGATCAAGCACATCTACATCACTATCGTTGACAAGATGCCGCTCGGGCTTCCGCTCGATATATCCGAACAGCGCGCTATCGTTGCTGCGTTGAGCGATGTGGACGGGCTGCTGGGCGGGCTGGACCGGCTCATCGTCAAGAAGCGCGACCTCAAACATGCCGCCATGCAGCAACTCCTCACCGGTCAAACCCGCCTCCCCGGATTCCACGGCGAGTGGGAGGTGAAACGGTTGGGGGATGCTTTCACGATCACCGCAGGCAAATCAAAGAGTGCGTATATTGTCGAGGGTGGGGACTTCTGGATCTGTGACATGGGTTCAGTATCCATCGAAGGGCGTCTGATTGTATCCAAGCGGACGAACTATCGCGGCGATTTCCTCAAGCGGGGTGATTTGATCATGCCCAAAGACGACATTGGCGGAGGCAATATCATCGGCAAGGTTGGTTACGTTGACGCCAACGAATCCTACATCCTCGGCGATCACGTTTATTGCTTGCGGGCCTTAGAAGGTGATCCGCGCTTCCTTGCCTATGTCATCAATTCGCACCGAGTGAACTCGGAGCTGCGGAAAAAGGTTATCGGTTCTGCTCAGCTTGGCCTTGGGCGAAAGAGCGTAAATGAACAGGAAATGGTATTCCCCAGCGTCTCTGAACAAACCGCCATCGCCGAGGTGCTGACGGAGATGGACGCGGAGCTGGCGGCGCTGGAACAGCGGCGGGAGAAGACTCGCGCCGTCAAGCAGGCCATGATGCAGGAACTTCTCACCGGGAGGACCAGACTTATTTAGCCATGTCATACGAGATCGAACACCACAATCACAGGCTGGCCGCGTGGGCAGCCTCCACCTCGGCGTCCGCCAGCCCAGTCTGTCGCTTCAAGGTAGAGCACGGTGTGAGCATCCTTGAAAGCTGTGGATTTACTCCGGTGAACTTTGCGGACAAGGAAAGTCTTCCCGCACCAGCAGCCCTTGATGACACTCACTCGAATTGGAGAGCCTCGATCTTAAGGGCCGCTCACGAAAAGCAGTTGAACTTTACGCACGGCATAGCTGCGAAGCTCATTAACTGCTACCTCAAGGTGAGATTTGTTTGTGCGGGTTTTCACCTCGACAAAAAGGTTCAGGCGTTACACCCGCCGATCGATGCACTCCTTCTCGATTCGTTAGCCCGAAACAACTACGCAGGGCGTGGGCCTGCGTGGCGCGACTTTCATCAGAAACGATGGTCGAAGTTTGATTCCGACACCTATGCAGCTGTGATTGACCTCATTCGAGAGACTCTCCCGCAGGGAGAACCACTGTGGAAAATTGAGGAGCATTGGGAGGGACACCAATGATGATCTTCAGTTCGACGGCGTTGGAGCAGCGGCGGGAGAAGATCCGCGCCCTCAAGCAGGTCATGATGCAGGAACTCCTCAACGAAAGGACACGGCTAGTATGACAGCACCAATGAATCGCGTCTGGAAGGTTGCCTCTCGCTGGAGTGAGACAGGCACGGCTGAAAGCTCAATTCTCGACATCTTCCGGCGTCACAATGTGGTCTTTGTGGGTAGGTTTCAGGATCGATTCCAACAGATCGGGTTAGGCGATCTCATCGTCATTTCGGACGCTAAGCGCGTGGTAGCGATGGGGCTGGCGACGACTCTGCCGCAGCCGGTGACCGAACTCGGGATCGAGTTCACAGAGGACGACTTGCGAAAATTCGATTGCGAGGATCACGTCCTCTGTTGCCGCCTTTCGTTCAGCGACCTCGGCGAGGAGGAGCAGCCGAGCTACCGGGTGAGCACATTCCACGGGGTAAACGAGCGCGCAGACGAGTTTCGGCGCATTTTCACTGAGCACCGACAGAGATTTGAGGAGAGGCAGCAATTCGAGATCAAGGCGCGGAGCTGCACGTTGGCGCGCAACGTGGCCAGCCCGGCGGATACCCTGTGGCAGAATGGGCTGGTCTTTCGCGTGCCGGTGTACCAACGCGCGTATTCATGGAAAGAGGGCGAGGTACGCCGCCTGCTCGGGGATCTACTGGCAAACTTCCTCGGGCTGAATGGCCGCCCAGTTGAGGAGCCGATGTTCATCGGGACGATGCAACTCACGGAAAAACGAATTCTCGACGTCAAGAGCGGACGGCATATGCAGGAGGTGATTGACGGCCAGCAGCGACTGAGCACGCTCATTCTGCTGCTGAACATTCTGAAAGCTCGCTGCCCGGAGCTCCCGGTCTGGGTTGAGCTGGACCTCGCGAATCGGATCGAGACGGCAGTGAGCAGCGGCGCGCAACAGCGCTATCTGCAGGAGGCGCTCGAAGCCGACCTGCGCGATCTCCCCGTCGAGACTCAAAATCCCTACCTGTATGTGGTGCCGCTCATGCAGCAATTGCTCGATGAGGCTGGCGGGGACAGTGGCGAAGAGTTTTCACCCGGCTCGCCGTTGGAAGTGGAGCGTTTCGCGGCGTATTTGCTGGGGCGCGTTTATTTTGTGGTCATCGAGACGCGGGCGACGCTGTCGAAGACGCTGCAAATCTTCGACGCGATCAACACCTCCGGGATGGATCTGAACGGCGGAGATGTCTTCAAGGTGCGGTATTACGAATACCTGCGCGCAACTCGAAATGTGGAGGAATCGGAGTTCGAACGGATCAGCGGGCTTTACCAAGTGATCGACGAGCGGAACCGCGAAGCGGGCCGGACGGTTTGTGGGATTGAAGAGATTCTCTCACTGGCGCGGCATATTCTCGTGGCGAGGCACGATCTGCCGAAGACCTTGCACGACTACGGAGCGGCAGTGTTTTTCGACCGCTTCTTCGACACCGTGCTGTGCGTGAACGAGTGGCCCAACTTCAGCCTCGCTACCTGCCGAAAGGCGGACGTGCGCCTGGAGGAGTTCGCCCGGTTGATCGCGGTGCGATTTGACTGGCTGAAAGATGTTCCGGCGCTCAGCGCCGAAGCGCGCTCGATGCTCGACTTTATCTGGTGGTCGCGTTACTCGAAATACCATTATCTGATTGTCCTCTTTCGAGATCGGTTCGGCGCTGACCTAGCTCTAACCGGGCGTTTTATCGTCCAGCTCGCGAAGCTGCTGGTGATGTTCAGCATTGTGTATTGGCGGGCGGTCAACGAATTGCACGCGGTCATGCACCGGGTGGTCGGGATGATGTTTGGTGCCTCAGCCACCAGCACGGCTGAGGATGTGATCGACACGCTGAGAAAGGTGGCGGCGGATAATCGATGGAAAATCGAGAACGCATTCGAGGTTGATGCGATCGCGGGCAACGTGAGGGCAAAAGGCTTGACGTGCCGTCTCGCGGCGTTCCTTCACGAACTGGAGGAGGGGCTTCTCGACGCGGAGGAACTGCGCCGCCTGATTTTCGACACTGAGATCGACATTGAGCACATCGAGTCAGTGAACCACAAGAATGAAACCGAACGCGCCAGAATTCATGAGCTCTGGCAGGGCGAATTGCACCGAATTGGAAACCTCATCGTGTTGGAGAGTTCGCTGAATCGTTCGATCAGCAATGAAGACTACAAAACTGTGAAGGTGCCAGCTTATCGGTCACGGAGTGCCTTCCGAGTGGTGAAGACCCACGCGGCGGAGTTTCCTGATTGGAACTTGGACATTTGCAAGCAGCGCAAGGACATTCTCAAGCGCGCGCTCGTCGATTACCTTTGTTCGTGAGATACATTCTGACCACTCATAGCTCTAACCATGCCTGAAATACCCCGCTCCGAACGCACGACGCAGAACCGGGTCATCGCTCTGTTCACGGACAAGAAGCGTCCTGATTGCCTGGGCTACCGCTATCTTGGGGAATGGCACAAGCGGGAGAACAACCGCTGTATCGAAGTGGAGCTGCTGCGAGAGAATCTAAAGCTGCGCGGCTACTCCGATGCCCATATTTCCGCCGCGTTGCAAAAACTGCTCGTGGCGGCGGATGTCACGGGAGTGACGCTTTACCAGGCCAGCCTGCGCACCTACCAGCTCCTGCGCTATCCGGTGCAGGTGCAGATTTCCGCCGGCAAGCCCAACGAGAACGTCCATCTCATCGACTGGGAGCACCCAGAGAGGAATGACTTTGCCCTGGCAGAGGAAGTGACGCTGAAGGGAGGCTATGAGCGCAGGCCGGACATTGTTCTTTACGTGAATGGAATCGCCCTGGCAGTGATCGAACTGAAGCGTGGTTCGGTGGAACTTGCCGATGGGGTGCGTCAGCTCATCACCAACCAGGAGGAGATTTTTAACAAGGGCTTCTTCACCACCGCGCAGCTCCTTTTTGCGGGCAATGATTCCCAGGGCCTGCGCTACGGGACAGCCACGACCAAAGCGGAGTTCTTCGTGGAATGGAAACCGAGTGACACCAGCCCGCCGACCACCGGGGCACTGCTGGACCGCCCGCTGGCGGAGATGTGCGAGAAGAGCCGGTTGCTGGATCTGATCCGCAACTTCATCATTTTCGACGGCGGCATCAAGAAGGTGCCGCGCCCGCATCAGTTCGCCGGCGTGAAGGCCTCGCAGGTGCGGATAGCCAAGCAGGAAGGAGGCGTCATCTGGCACACGCAGGGCAGCGGCAAGAGCATCCTCATGGTGCTGCTGGCCAAATGGCTGCTGGAGCACGACCCAGAGGCTCGAATCCTGATCGTGACTGACCGTGACGAACTGGACAAACAGATCGAAGGGGTGATGCGGAATGCGGGAGTGATCGGGGGGGAATCGCCCTCGCCACGAATCACCTCGCGAAAAGACTTTGTGGAAAAGCTCACAGCAACGACGCCCCGGCTGCTGTGCGCCTTGGTTCACAAGTTTGATCCAAGTGACCTCAGGGGACCGCCGCCGCCGGTTCATGGCCGCTTCTATGTCTTTGTGGATGAGTGCCACCGCACGCAGGGCGGGGACATGAACAAGCAGATGAAGCGCTGGCTGGAGAATGCGATCTTTATCGGCTTCACTGGCACGCCTTTGCTGCGCAAAGACAAGCAGATGACGCGGGATGTCTTCGGCACCTACATCCACACCTACAAGTTCCATGAGGCCGTGGCGGACAAGGTGGTGCTGGATTTGAAATACGAAGCCCGCGATGTGCCGCAGCGGCTGACTTCGCCGAAAGCCATCGAGGATTACTTTGCGCAAAAGACCAAGAATCTGAACAACTTCCAGAAGGCCGTGCTGCGTAAACGCTGGGCGACAATGGAGGAGCTGATGAGCTCCAGCGAACGGAAGCAGAAGATCATCTTCAGCATCATCCACGACTTTGACACGAAGCCGCGCCTGAACAGCGACCGGGGCACCGCCATCCTCGTGGCGGCAAGCATTTACGACGCCTGTCACTACTTTCGCCTGTTTCAGAACACGCCCCTCGGGGAGTATTGCGGCATCATCACCTCCTACGATCCACAGCCCGGCGCCATTGTGCTGGAGCCGCCCAAGAGTGATGAGCGCTACAAGTTTGACACCTACACCAAGCACGTCTTAAAAAGTGGCCAGACCGTAAAGGCCTACGAGGACATGGTGAAGGAACGCTTCATCAAGGAACCTGCCAACCTGAAGCTCCTGATCGTGGTGAGCAAGCTGCTGACCGGCTTTGACGCCCCAAGCTGCACCTACATCTATCTCGACAATGAGCTGCGGGACCACAATCTCTTCCAGGCCATCTGCCGCACCAACCGCCTGGATGGTGTGGACAAAGACTACGGCCACATCGTGGACTTCAAGGAGCTGTTTGGTGACGTGCAGCAGGCCATCGCGGTTTATAGCAGCGACGAACTCGACATCGACGAAGGCGGCGGTGGGGGCAACAATGTCGAACTCAAGAACTGGCTGGTCGAAGGGAAGAAGGTGCTCGATACCGCACGGGAGGCCCTTAGTTTTCTCTGTGCTCCGGTGCTGCCACCGCGTGAGCTGGAGCAGTTCATTCATTACTTCTGTGGCGATGCCAGCAATCCCAATGCCCTGACCGAGACGGAGGCCCTGCGGATCTCCTTTTACAAAGCCGTGGCCTCCTTTGTTCGCGCCTACGCCGATCTTTCGAATGACCTCGCTGAGGCTGGATATTCAGAAGCGGAGATCACCGCGCTGGCAAAGGAAGGCGAATTCTATAGCGACATCCGTTCCTCCATCAAGAAGCACTCCGGGGAGGAGCTGGACATCAAGCCCTACGAGGCGGACATGCGCCATCTCATCAACACCTACATTCATGCGGACGCTGCCGATCCGCTGGGGACGGTGGAGAATTACTCGCTGGTGGAGCTGATCATTCATACCGGGATTCACGATGCTATCGCGAAGAAGCTGAATGCAAAGAAGCTTTCACGAAACTCCATTGCCGAAGGCATCATCAACAACGTCCGCAAGACGATCATTCGAGATCAACTCACCGATCCGCGCTTCTATGCGCAGATGTCGAAGCTGCTGGACGATCTCATCAAGCAGAAGCGTCAGGAGACGAAGGACTATGAGAAGTTCCTCGAAAATGCAGAGGCGCTGGTAAAGCAGATGGCCAAAAAGGGGCCAACGGACGGCATTCCAGCCGAGCTTCATGGACATCCCGAGGCCACGGCCATCTTCAACAATCTCACGGATATAATGGCTGGTGACTCCACCATACTGCAAGACGAAGGTCCCAATGAAATCGAAGCTCGCGTCAATATGGCTTTGAAGATTGACTCAGAAATGCGCGAGAAAGCTCCTGCGAGCTGGAAGGGCGATGAAACGAAGGAGCGGATCGTGCAGAATTTCCTGCACAAGCTGCTTCAAAAAGACGGGCGTGCAACGCTTGCCCTTTTTGAACTCGTGAAGAACCTGCCCGGCTACTGATGCGAGAAACCATCCAACTCGGAGAGATCGCGATTTTGGTGACTCGCAAGGCCATCAAGAATGTACACCTGTCGGTTCATCCACCGGATGGCCGCGTGACAATGACTGCTCCCATTTCCACCAGATTGGATGTCGCCCGCGCGTATGCCATTTCACGCCTTGGCTGGATCCGTCAGCAGCAAGACAAGCTGCGGGGCCAGGCCAGAGAGACGCCGCGCAAGTTTGTCGAACGCGAGAGCCACTATGTGTGGGGACGCCGGCATTTGATGACGATCAAATATGCAGATGCAAAACCATGTGTATTGCTCGACCACAAACGCATCACACTGACAGTGCGTCCGGGCAGCGATGCCAAAAAGCGTGCTGAGGTTATCCATGAGTGGCACAAAGGCCTGCTGCATTCGGTGGTGCCAGCCATCATCAAAAAATGGCAGCGCAAGCTGAACGTGCATGTGACGAGTTACTTCCTCCAACGCATGAAAACCAAATGGGGGAGCTGCAATCACCGTGCAGGCCACATCCGCCTGAACACGGAGCTCGTCAAGAAGCCGAAGGATCTTCTGGAATACGTCATCGTCCACGAGATGGCACATCTCTTGGAACCGACTCACAGCGAACGATTTATGGCCATTCTCGACAAGCACTATTCCACTTGGCGAGAAGCGCGTGCCGAATTGAACGAGCTGCCGTTGAGTGCTGAAGCATGGAGGGAGTAGGATTCGATTTTCGACAAAGGCTTTCGGAACACAATCAGCAAGAGGACGAAGCCTCAGTCTAAAAGATTTTTCAGGCTGACTTTTAATCCATCACACATTTTTAAGATGACCCATAGCGTCGGGCGCGCTTCATTTCGCTCAAGGTTTGGGATGGTATTACGCCCGACACCAATTGTTCTCGCCAATTCGGCCGCTGAAATTCCCTGTTTCACTCGTTCTTTTTTGAGGGCCAAAATTATGGAGCGCTCGCGGGGGTCAATCTGAGATGGGGGTTCCATCTGCTCAAACATCCCCCGTTGACACAACATGCACGCCCATTAAAATGGGCGCTTAAGGACGCGATTTGAATCGACCGGCCAAACCATCATCCAGATTAGCCAAGATCAAATGCTGCTTCCCATTCACAAGAATGACTCATTCCCGCTTCACCTGGCTGATTTAAATCGCAGACAAAAAAATTATGAGATCTCATGCTTCCCTCATTTTGATTTGCAGTCTCTGCTTGTACACCTCACACGCGAGCGATGTCGATATGGCGGCTCTCTCGGGGACGTGTCACAATGTGACAGGCAACGCTGATGGCCATTTGAAGATCGTGTTCGCTGAGGAAGGCGACAAGCTTGGTGGATTCGTCTCAGTGAGCGGCTGGCTGAGAGGCGGGGGAAACATTACCGGCACACGCAGTGGAACGAAATTCCGATTTAATACCACAGATCACACAGGGCAGATCATCAAGTGGCAGGGGGACGTTCAGAACGGGAAACTGTCCGGGGAATATTATATCGACGCGCAAGGAGGGATACCGCAACAAAATGGGGAATGGAGCGTAACGCCGGAGGGCAGCATAAAAGCCGGCGCGCCTTGCGATGCGAACGTCACCCTCAGCTTGCTAAAAATGGTTCTTGAAACCAGCTTAAACGATCCTGTCAAACAGGCGGACGGAACATTCATTTCGGGTGCTCAGGACCTGTTTAAATCGATTCATCCTGCTGGAGCAGGGATCAGCGTTTGGGTTGAAAGCCTTGATGTGGACTGGAAGGCCGACACACAAAGCAGGTGCTATGAAGACATTCACAAATTTCGCCTCAATTGTGTTTTATACTGGCAGGGAATTCTTAGGCCCACAGGCACGACAAAATTGCGCTTTGCCTACAATATCAAACTCAACGCCGTCACATCTGCTGAAATTGTCGAAAGCACCGGGAAGACCAACAAGGACGTAAATAAAGCCCTTCTCGGAGTGGGCTCATTCTTGGGAGACGCTGCCATCAAAGGCCTTCTGGGCGGCAAGTGAAGTCGCTCGAAATTAAGCGCGAGGTCAGATCTGACCTCGCCCTCTATCCCAGACCCAACAAGTCATGAACGATCATTCTGCACAATCCCCGGGGGATTACCCTTCCGCTCCACACTCTGCTGGCAATCCGAACAGCGGCTGTGCCGTGCCTGCCGCATGTGGTGCCTTTATTTTCTCCATTTTCGTGTTATCGAATTTCGTCTTTGTAAATCAGGAGCAAAGGCTGGTTGAAACTGGTGGCTTTTTTTCAAGCGCCAAATACGAGGAGGTGCCAGTCACATCGTGGTTCCCGGTCATGTTTTGGACCGCCATATTTTGCGGTGTGGTCTATGGATTGGTTTTGTGGAAACGTAGCAAGCCATTCATTTGGCTGGCCATAGGAGCTGGCCTTCTCCTGAAACAGTGTGCTGACGCACAGAAACGGGCCAACGAAGCCAAAACAGTGCCTAGCTATCAATCCAAGTAGGCAAATCCATGCCTTGCCACCTTGGGGGACAGGTTTCCTAGAAACTCTTTGCTGCGTCCTTGAGAATGCGAATGTGAAGTCGATCGCTTAGATAGGCCCTGAATCAGTCTATAATTTCCACAAAATCGTGCATCGACAGCACGAAAGCGGAATTAGCAGCCGGGTATGGTGCATGATTTTCTAAAAAAAGCGGAATATGTTTTACATTGAAATACAATGAGTTAGATGTCGATTTCGCAGAAATGACACCGGAATTGTAAAGTGGGTGATTCCGGGCGTGCAATCATTTGATGATGAGTCACTTAAGCGGGTGCGCTCGCGAAATGTGTTTTATTCGTCCACGAAATGAACGCGGGCACACTTAGAGATCGTTCCATCTCTAGCTCCCATCAGCTATCCGCACGCTGCCACCGGCGTCCCTGCGGACAAAAGTCCGAAGGCCGCCTTCCACTCAGAAGCGTCGAACGCGATGTCATCGCCGCTAGCGGCCACTGGTGCTTCTAACAATCCGTCTGCGGGATGAGAGACTTTATGCACCTTTTCATCGCCGACCTACTGGCGTAGGCTCTTGTCCAAGAGCACATGTCTTGCATCGACGCTTTCCAGCAGAGTGGGAGCATGGGCCACGTCGGCCTCGGGGCCTGCAGTCCATATCAGTGCCTGGGGTTGGCTGCGCCCATCTACGCGGTATGCAGCTTGGTGTTGAGCCCTCCCTTGGAGCACAACAAGCTTGTGCAGAAGGCCGGAAAACAGAAAACTTGCTGCCTGAGATTCTGGATGCGGCTGCATGCCTGTATTCCATACCACGCTTTCCGGACTTCATGCTAAAACTTGGAGGTGCTTCAATGGGAAAAGGCTCGGGTAAGTGATTGAGCGCTTCATCAGTTCTGACCTCCGCTTGTTTCCTTGCAGCTGATCAAGTACCCGCTTTGATCTTTTGGATCCAACCAATCTCTGGCGGTCAACGTCATCCTCTCTCTCCGCATATGACACGTAGCCTTCTGCTGACCCTGTCCCTGACGTCGTCCTTGCTGCTCCCGGCCGCACCACCGCCGCTGCCGAAGGCGGTGACAAGTTTTGGAGCGGTGGCATGCGAGGGATTTGTCTATGTCTATGGCGGGCACACGGGAAAGGCACATGAGTACTCGACGGCGTCTGTGAGCGGGGCGCTGTGGCGGCTTTCGCTGACGAGGCAGGATGCATGGGAGGTGTTGCCAGGCAATCTGCCGGTGCAGAGCCCAGGGATCGCGGCGTGGCACGATCAAGTGATTCTCGCGGGCGGAATGCAGCCGCAGAATGCACCGGGAGCGGATCAGAAGCTGATGTCGCTGGATCATGCGGCGCTCTTTAGACCAACGACGAAGACCTGGACCAAGCTGCCGTCGCTGCCGGAACCAAGGTCGAGTCATGCGTTGGCAGTGATCGGCGATCAACTGTACCTGGTGGGTGGCTGGCCGTTGAGCGTGGGTGCACCGAAAGCAGAGCCGAAGTCGGACGGACCACCGACGAAGAAGTGGCATGACACGATGGCGGTGTTGGATATGTCAAAACCAGAGAGCGGATGGCAGACACTGCCTCAGCCATGGAAGCGACGAGCGCTGGCAGCGGTGACGTTTGCCGGAAAGATCTGGTGCGTCGGCGGGATGACGGAGGACAACGAACTGTCGTCGGTCGTGGATATCTATGATCCGGCGACGAAGCAGTGGAGCAGTGCACCACCCGTGGGTGAGACAGAACGAGCGAAGGCCTTTGGCTGTGCGGCCTGTGTGGTGGGTGACAGCTTGTATGTGAGTCCCGAAGGCGGGAAGATCTATCACATCGGCGCGGATGCGAAACAGTGGATTGAGTGCGGCAAACTCGCCAAGTCGCGCTACTTTCATCAACTCATAGTGCTGGATGACACACACCTGATGGCACTGGGGGGCACGTCTGGCGGCAAGCCGATGGATGACGTGGAAATCGTGACACTGGACCAACCCAAGAACGCGCCCTGAATCTGCATGAAACGCTCGCTCCAAGCATTCGCCTCCGTCTTGATCCTGATAGTCCTGTTAAGCGGACACGCCCTGGCCGATGAAACAACGAAGGGTGTGGACTGGCCACAGTTTCATGGTCCGGCGCGCAACAACACAACGTCTGAAACAGGCTGGCGCAAAGAGTGGCCGAAAGAGGGCCCGCCAGTGGCGTGGCGGGCGAAGGTGGGCACGGGCATGGCATCGTTTGCCGTGGTGGACGGGCGTGTCTTCACAATGGGCAATGATGGCGAGAATCAGGACACCCTTTTCTGCCTCGATCTGGTGAGCGGAAAGCCACTCTGGCGGCATGACTATCCCTGCAAGAGTGCGGCTCATCAAATGCCCATCGTACCCGGTGGTCCGAGCGCCACGCCCTGTGTTGGCAACGGCAGAGTCTTCACCGTCAGCCGCGAAGGGGATGTGTTCTGCCTGGACGCACTCACGGGCAAGATCGTGTGGCAGAAAAACCTTTTGCGCGATTTCCACGGCCAGCGACCTGTCTATGGTTACGCAGGTAGTCCACTGCTCTGGCAGGGAAAGCTTATTCTCGATGTTGGCGGAAACGTTGGATCGACTGTCTGCCTCAACGCGGCCACTGGCGATACGATCTGGGCTCAAGGTGTGGGCGAAGCGGGCTACTCCACACCGGTGGTGGCTTCGCTGAGCGGTCAGGACAGG
>NZ_JBIPNG010000113.1:0-15232 GCF_044373815.1 Prosthecobacter sp.
CATCCGGGTAGATGTGCAGCACCCGGCACTCGTAGAATGACCTGCCGTCACGTGTCGTGATCGTGCCGTAGTTCTTCGGAGCAGCGCTGGCCGGAAGCACGCTGAGCAGCAGGGCGGCGAACAGAACAGATCGTTTCATGAGAGACCTCCAAAGGGTGATGTTCAATACGACAACGAAGGCCGTGCCGCCGTTGCATCTAAATTAAACGTCCAAACTCAAAAAACATTCAGCCGCATCTCAAACCATCGGGCCGCCCGAAGCACTCACTCCTCACTCAATAGTTAGGATGCAGGCCACTAAAACCGCACCCACCGGTACCGATGTGGATGCCCTGGCCGAGATTCCATGGGACAATGACCGTAGGGGGGCAGACCTGTCCAGAATAGCTGTGTCCCCCATACGAGTAGCCGCTATAGGGTTGGCAATAGCTGATGCCCGAAGAGTATCCGCCGGAATAATACCCGCTGCCATAGTAGCCAAAGCGCGAGTAGCTGCTTCTACTTCTACTGGAAGACCGACTTACCACGGCCCGACTGGCGATCGGGCCGCTCCCCCGCGAAAGCGTTTGCGGACTAGTGACTGCTACAGACGTAGCCGCAAGGCGGCTGGCCTCAGCAAGCTTCGCATCCATCAGTCGTTCCTGCGCCACAATCTCCTGCTGTTTCTGCCGTTCCTGCCCGGCTTTGCGCAAAGCCGCCTGTTCCTTTTGATATTCGGCCTCTGCCTTCGGATCGTGGTGGAATTTACTGCGCAGGCTCTCGGGAAGCTCTGCGAAGGGAATTTTGACCGCTCCATCCCGGTGCGCGAAGGTCACCCCATCGGGATAGAGGTGCATGAACTGACACTCGTGATAAGACTTGCCGTAACGTGTCGTGATCGTGCCGTAATTCTTCGGCGCGGCACCAGCCGGAAGCACGCTGAGCAGCAGGGCGGCGAAGAGAACAGGTCGTTTCATGAGTAATCTTCAAAGGTGGATGTTGAAAGAAGATAACGTAAGTAGAGTCCTCGTCGCATCTAAATTAAACGTCAAAACTCAAAAAACATTCAGCCGAGGTCCTAGACCATCGGGCAGCTCAGCCAGAACGTGGTCGTGTTGTTCTCAGAAGCCACGCCCAGCTGGATGTTCATCTGATGGCTCAGCATCGCCGCAATCGTCAGCCCCAGGCCGAGGTGATTGCTGTTCTTGGAACCATGGAACGGACGGAAAACCTCCTGAATCTTCTCCGGCGCGATCTGGGATCCGGTGTTGCTCACCAGAATGTCCACCCGGCGCTGTTCAGCCGGGGTGATCGTGCCCGGACCGCAGATCTTCAGCGCGCAGCGGCCACCACCCTTGGCGGCGGCTTCAGCGGCGTTTTTCAGCAGCTCGGTCAGGATGTCTTTGAACTTCGTCGGATCCACCAGGATCGGCGGCAGGCCGGCCTGCACATCCGCTTCCAGCTGCACGCCCTCCTTTTGAAACGGCTCCATCACCGCGCCTTCAATGACGGGAAGGTATTCGTTCAAACCGAGTGACTGCGGCGTGATCTTCGCACAGCCGCCGGCGGAGCGAATGCGCTCGCTCAGATTGGTCACACCCAGGGATGCCTCGCGGATGTGCTGCATGTTTTCACTCACACCCGGATCCAAGTCGTCCGTCATCAAAATCAGGCTGCTGAAGCCCTGGATCACCGCCAGCAGGTTGTTCAGCTTGTGGGTAAGCCCACGCAGCAGTTCCTGGTGAAAGCCTTCGCTGTGTTCTTGGCCGAGATTGAGGGTCGTGGGGAAATAAAACTGCATGGCAAAAAGAGGGGCGTGGACAGGCCGCAGTAATGCAGTCGGCCAGCCACGGTGTAAACGCGAATTTGGCGACTTCTTCTGCGCAGAGTGTCTAGGACGAACTTCCAAGCTCGCTCCCCAGCGCATTCTATTCCGGAAATCGCTATAAAAACTCGCATCCGCAGCGGCATCTCGCCACTATCGCACTCCATGGCACTCCTCGAAGTACGACACCTCACCAAGCGCTGGCCCACCGGGCGGCTCGCTCTGGATGACGTCGGCTTCGAAGTCCGCGAAGGCGAGATCCTCGGCCTCCTCGGCCACAACGGCGCCGGCAAGAGCACCATCATGGGCATCACCCTCGGCATGGTGCGCCCGGACATGGGGGAGGTCCGCATCGGCGGCCGCAGCGTTCAGCAAAATCGCGGCGCTGCCCTCCAGCAGATCGGCGCCATCTACGAAGCCGCCGTGTTTTACGATTACCTCAGCGGCTGGCAAAACCTCCGCGTCCTCTGCTCCCTCTCAGGCTGGTGGGACGAGGCCGAGGTGAAACGCGTCGTGCAGATGGTCAATCTCACCCGCGCCATCCAGCAAAAAACCGCCACCTACAGCCACGGCATGCGCCAGCGTCTCGCCCTCGCCCAGGCCCTGCTGCCCCAGCCCAAGATCCTCCTCCTCGACGAACCCACCGACGGCCTCGACCCCGAAGGCATCCGCGAGTTCCGCGAGCTCATCCTCCACCTGCGCAAGCACCACGGCATGACCATCATGCTCAATTCCCATCTCCTCGGCGAAGTCGAGCAGATGTGTGATCGCTGCGTCATCCTCAAGGACGGCAAAAAAGTCTTCGAAGGCCCCGTCCCCTCGCAGGAAAAATCCCGCCGCATCTTTCAGCTCGACACCAACGACATCGGCCTCGCCCGCGAAGTCCTCGACCGCTGCGGTGCCACCATGGACAAACACGGCATCGTCGAAGTCCCGCTCAACATGGAGCCCCATGAACTCGTCACCGCACTCGTGAATGGCAAAGTGCAGGTCAACACCTGGCTGTCGCATCGCCCCACCCTCGAAGACCTCTACATGGGACTCTCCTCCAAATCATGACGCTCTTCTTCCAGCAGTGGTATGGCGAGCTCCTGAAGCTCTTCGCACGCCGGCGCACCTACATCGGCTTCGGTGCCTTCATAGCGCTCGAGATACTCATCCTGCTGCTCATCAAAAAATTCGGCATGGGGCCGATTCAGAAAGCCATCGTCGGTTCGGGCCAGAGCTTTGAGTACTACTTCTCTGCCCTCACCGTGGCCAGCACCATCATGGGTTTCGCCATCTTCCTGCTCGGGGCCTTGTTCCTCACCCTCGTTGCCGGCGACATCGTCGCCAAGGAAGGGGAGGATGGTCACATGCGGTTGCTGCTCGCACGGCCCGTCAGCCGTTTCCGCCTGCTGCTTCTCAAGTACCTCACCTGCAGCGCCTACGCGTTCTTTCTGGTGCAGTTCTTCGCATGGACTTCATTTCTCCTCGGCCTCATCCTGCGCGGCTGGGGCGGCGGTTATTTCGCCATCGTGCCTGAAGTCTCCGTGTTCGCATTCTATGACTGGGGCCCTGGCTTGCAGCGCTACGCACTGAGTTCTCTCTACCTTGGCCTCAGCATGACGGCGGTCAGCAGCATCGCGTTTTTTCTCTCCTGCTTCCGCATCAAGCCCGCCGCCGCCACCATCGGCGCTTTGACCTACATCCTGGTGGACTTCATCATGCGCAACAGCGGCTTCATGGACAACTACCAGCATCTGCTCGTGACCAAGCACATGTCCGTGTGGGGACGCATTCTCGCAGAAAACATCGACTGGCCCCTCATCTGGCGTGGCTATGCCGTCATCTTCGCCGTAAACGTTACGCTCTTTACCCTGGGCTATGCCGTGTTTGAATCCAGAGACTTAAAATCATGAACGTCATCAACAACATCCGCCAGCTTCGTTCCTGGAGCACCATCAACAAAGGCACGCGCTGCGTCTTCGTGCCCACCATGGGCGCCTTGCACGATGGTCATGCCGCTCTCATCCGTGCCGCACGGGAGATCGCCGGCCAGAACGGCAATGTCGCCGTCAGCATCTTCGTCAATCCTCTCCAGTTTGGTCCCGGCGAAGACTTCAGCAAATACCCCCGCACCCTCATCGAGGACCTCAGCATCTGCCGTGACAACGGAGCGGACATGATCTTCGCGCCCAAGGCCGAGGATCTTTATCCCGCAGATCGCAGCATCGCCCTCTACGAGACCAGCCTCTCAAAGCTGCTCTGTGGCGCCAGCCGCCCGGGCCATTTCGAAGGCGTCTGCACCATCGTCGCCAAGCTCTTCAATCTCGTTCAGTGCGACGACGCCGTCTTTGGCAAAAAAGACTACCAGCAGTTCGCCATCATCCGCCGTCTCGTGCGCGACCTCGATTTCAATGTCGTGCTGCATGGCATCGAGACCGTCCGTGAAGCCGACGGCCTCGCCATGAGCAGTCGCAATCGCTACCTGACCCCCGAAGAACGCACCGAAGCCCCCGCACTCCGCGCGGCACTAGTGGCCGCGCGTGATGCCTGGAAAAACGGCGAGCGTGAACCCGCCGCTCTGGAACGTCTCATCACCCAGATCATCCAGGACAAGGCTCCATCCAGCCGCATCGACTACGTGGCATCCGCAGATGCCACGACTCTGCAGCCTGTGTCCGCCACCACCGAACTCGTGGTCATTGCCGTCGCCGTCTTCTTCGGTACCACCCGTCTCATCGACAACATCGAATTGAAGTAAGCAACGAATCGCTGAATAAGACCATGCACCTCAGTCCTCTTCAGGAAAATCTCTGCGGCGTTCCCGCCTCTGCGGTGTAAATCAGTATCTCAGTAAGGCGGACACTCCAGTCCGTCGCTTCTCCGTTCTCCATGTCCGAATCCCTCTCCAGTCACAGCGCCGAAGGCTACGACCTCGAAGTCGTCCGCAGCGTCTGGAGTCTCGCCCAGGTCATTCCTGGCAACGACCCCGAAGTCTGGCGCAAAGACGAATTCGGTGCCTGGATTCACCGCACCGACTACCGCAACCGCCATTCCGACTTCGGCTGGGAAATTGCCGACTACGGCTACAGCCGCCGCAGCATGGGCCTCGCCTCCCTGCGTCCCATGCAGTGGCAAAATTACCTCGACTTCATGGTCGCCGCCCGCAACCAAGCCGTCGTCACCGCCGACGGCCTCCGCAACGCCCGCCGCCTCTTGTAGTAGAACCATCGAGAATCGGTGACTGGGTGACATGAACAGCATTCGTTTAATGATATGCATCAAGTGCAGTGAACACTGAGCCGCCAGTGCTCGCGCCAGCTTTTTGGAGTGCGGTCGCGCAGATGCACGGCGCAAGCCTGCATCGGAGCCACCGCTTTCGCGGGGTAAAGAATGCGCTTCGTCCTTAACCCGCTGTCCAGTTTGCGAAAGCGACCTCGCGCCCAACTTTGCCGCACACATACCCGCTGTGCTTCATTTCCAAGACGCTGTCGCATTCGTATCAGTGCTACGCCATAATGCCAGCATCAGGCGAGTTGTGGGATGGGTGTGGCGATAGCCCACCCGTCTCCGAGCGTTCGGCAAACACACCTCGCTCCAATAGCCCCACTGAAAGCTCACTGGGCCTCTTCCTCGGCACAATCACCGCCAATCCAGCGTGAAGTGGTCCGCACTCTCCGAGTGCGGTTCGTTCGCAGTCCCCAAAACGCCCGCCTGCTTTGAGTGCGCAGTTCGGCGTTCGCTTCACGGCTGCGCAGCAGCCCATCCAGATGGAGCGCGGGTCTCCGAACCCGCAGCACTCCGCCCCCGCACGGCGCTCCGCTATTCCAACCACCTCCCCCCATCTGCGTTCCATCAAGGTCGAAAGTCCGCCCCCCGCGCATCGTTCATACACCAGCATGCTCCGTCTCGCCCTCATCGCGCTGCTCACCACAGCCACCCTTCACGCCGCAGGCACCGACTTCTCCAAGGACGTCTATCCCGTCCTCCAGCGCGCCTGCTTCGAATGCCACGGCCCCGAGCACCACAAAGCCGACCTCCGCCTCGACACCGCCTCGCCTCAGCACCTCAAAATCGGCACCGATCTCCTCCGCCGCGTCGCTTTGCCCAAGGAAGACAAGGACGCCATGCCCAAACGCGGCGACCGCCTCACCACCGCCGAAATCTCCCACCTCCGCGCTTGGATCGCCGCAGGCGCCCAGTGGCCCGATAAACTCGAAACCCTCCAGCACTGGAGCTACATCCCTCCCCAGCGCCCCGCCTTGCCCGCCGTCAAAAACCAGTCTTGGCCCCAGAACGAGATCGACCGCTTCATCCTCGCCAAACTCGAAGCCAACAACCTCACTCCATCGCCCCCCGCCTCTCCCGAAACCCTCATCCGCCGCCTCTCCCTCGACCTCACCGGCCTCCCCCCGACCCCCGCCGAAGTCGATACCTTCCTCAAAGAGCACTCCAAGAATCCAGCCTCCAGCATCGAGCAACTAGCCACCCGCCTCCTCGCCTCCGATCAGTTCGGCGTCCGCTGGGCCCGCCCCTGGCTCGACCTCGCCCGCTACGCCGACTCCCACGGCTTCCAGCGCGATGACCTCCGCGAAGTCTGGGCCTGGCGCGACTGGGTGGTGAACGCCCTCAATGCCAACATGCCCTTCGATCAGTTCACCCTCGAACAAATCGCCGGCGATCTCCTGCCCAACGCCACGCCCGAACAAATCATCGCCACCGGCTTTCATCGCTGCACCCCCACCAACGTCGAAGCCGGCACCGAGCCCGAAGAAAGCCGCATCAATCAGGTCATCGACCGCGTCAACACCACCGGCGCCGTCTGGCTCGGCACCACGCTCGAATGCGCCCAGTGCCACAATCACAAATACGACCCCTTCAGCCAGCGCGACTACTACTCACTCCTCGCCTACTACAACAACACCGAGAAAGAGGCAGAGCGCACCAATCCCACCACCCCCGGCTCCATTCAGTTCAAAGGCTCGCCCTTCAAAATCCGCGACACCGGTGGCGATGCCCAGCGCGAGCAGCTCGCCGCGCAGATGAAGTCCCTGAATGCGCAGCTCGCCGCTTATCAAAAGCAGGTCACCAGCACCGGCAAACCCTCCGGCAAAAGCGCCTCATCAAGCGCCGTCAAAGCCCTCAAACCCACCGCCTTCATCACCGAGAGCGATGCCGAGTCCGAACTCCAGCCCGACGGCAGCGTCCTTCTCACCGGCCCCGCCCCCGACAAAGACACCTACACCTTCGAAACCGACCTCACCGCCGGAGATCTCAGCGGCCTCATGCTCGAAACCCTCACCCACGCCTCCATCCCCGGCGATGGGCCGGGAAGGGGTGGAGTCAACCGCCCCAATTTCGTCCTCCACTCCTTCGACTGCACCCTCACCACCCCCGACGGCAAAACGCAGCCGCTGACCTTCAAGACCGCCTACGCCGACTATTCGCAAAAAGGCTACGAAGTCACCAGCCTCGTCACCAAGACCGGCAGATCCGCCTGGGCCATCGGCCAGCGCTTTCACGAACCCCACTGGGCCGCCTTTGAACTCCAGCAGCCCGTGACGATCACTCCCGGCACCAAGCTCAGTATCCGCATGGCGCAAAATTTCGGCAACGGCCTCGTCATCGGCTGCCTGCGCATTTCCAGCATCGCAGGCAGTGTCGCCGCCTGCCTCCCCGAAGTCGAAGCGCCCGCGCCCGTCGTTCAAAAGGAGCGCAAAGGCAAAGCCGCCCCCGCACCGCTCTCCAAAGACCCCGAACTCGCCAAACTCGAAAAACAAAAGATCGCACTGCAAAAGCAGATCTCCGCCCTCGCCACCCCCACCACCGAGGTCATGCGCGAACTCCCCCAGCCGCGCATGAGCGCCATTTTCAAACGCGGCGTTTACACCGATCCCGCGGACCCCGTCACCGCCTCCGTCCCGGCCATCTTCAACACCCACCTCAACGGCCCGCCCAACCGCATCACCCTCGGCAAATGGCTCGCCAGCCGCGCCAACCCCCTCGTCGCCCGCGTCACCGTCAACCGCTGGTGGGCCGAGCTCTTCGGCGCCGGCATCGTCTCCACCCTCGAAGACTTCGGCATCAAAGGCGCGCCCCCCACCCACCCCGAACTCCTCGACTGGCTCGCCACCGAGTTCGCGGACAATGGCTGGAACATGAAGCACCTCCTCAAAAAAATCGTCCTCAGCGCCACCTACCAGCAAAGCAGCTCCATCCCCGCTTTGGCCACCCAGGCTCCGTCTCCGGAAATCATAAATCATAAATCAAAAATCATAAATTCCGTCTCAGTCGACCCCTCCAACTCCCTCCTCTGGCACGGCCCTCGCTTTCGCCTCGACGCCGAAACCATCCGCGACAACGCCCTCGCCATCTCCGGCCTCCTCAATCTCAAACAGGGCGGCACCCCCATTCGCCCGCCCCAGCCCGATGGCCTCTGGCAGAAAGTCGGCGGCCAGCAGTACAACTACGTCGTCAGCCCCGGAGCCGAGCAGTACCGCCGCGGCCTCTACGTCGTGCTCAAGCGCGGCTCGCCCTATCCCAGCTTCATGAATTTCGACGCCAGCGCCCGCATGGCCTGCGTCGTGCGCCGTTCCCGCAGCAACACTCCACTTCAAGCCCTCACCCTCCTCAACGATCCCGTTTACGTCGGAGCCACCCGGGCCTTCGCCAAACGCATCATCGTCGAATCCCCCAGCACCGACCTCGACTCCCGCCTCCATCACGCCTTCCGCCTCGCTCTGGCACGCGCACCCAAACCAAAAGAACTCGTCGTCCTCAAAGCCCTCTGGGAAACCCAGTTCGAAACCGCCAAAACAGACCCCAAAGCCACCCAGGAACTCAGCGTCGGCGTCGAACTCCCCAAAAACCTCCCACCCGCCGAGTTCGCCGCCTGGTACGCCGCCTGGTACGCCGTCGCCAGCGCCATCCTCAATCTCGACGAATGCATCACCAAAAGCTGACGTCAGATCCCCCGCCTGACAAGTGTCAGGCTCGAATGAGCCTTCCCAAAGGCATCTGTCTCTCATGACTGCGCCTGCGCAGATGGATTGGAGTACGATAGACACTCCTGTCTGTCGATCAGCGCTTTCGAATCCCCCCAGACCTTCGGTCCATGTCCATGGCTCACAGCAGCCATCTCGCCGGAATTGAGTTTTGTGATAAACCCCGGGCACGCGCATGCCCAGCGCTGGTGGGGCTGGCTGTCCTCAGCCAGCCGCCGTCGAAGCCCAAGATCTTCGAGCAAGAAACAGCCTGCTAAAAGGAAATGAGTTTTGGAAACTGCTATAAACCACGCGACAGCGTTTTGGAGTGCGGTCGCGCAGATGCAAGGCGCAAGCCTGCATCGTAGCTACCGCTTTCGCAGGCTATTTAATGGTCTCCGTCCTCAACACTCCATCCAGCCACCCAAAGCTTCGTCCCGCCAAGCCTGCCGCACGCATCATACGCACCGCAGTCCGCAGCATACGTTTTGTAGTACCTGCTTTAGCAGGTTCCGGACGCGCCAGCCAGCACCTCCTGTCGCAACACATCCCCCGTACCCCTAAACCCCGGACCAGACACACCTTTCGCCAAAAATCGGCTGGTGATGGCGTTGTTTGTGCGGCTACCTTACCACCGCGATGCTTCCCAACGCACCCACACCCTGCCCGCACTGCTCCTCGCACGAGGCGCAGCCAGCCGCTGCTGTGAAGGAAACCCTGGCACCAGCAGCCTACATTTGCCCGATGTGCGCGGGCGTCCGTTCCGACAAACCGGGTGCTTGTCCAATGTGCGGCATGGCTCTGGAAAAAAATCCGCTCGCCCATCGCAACGAACCCGAATGCTGTGGCGATGGCGGTGACGATGAAGTCAACGATCTCTGGTGGCGCGTGCGCTGGAGCACCGCGATGACCGCCCCGGTGGTCCTCCTTTCCATGGGCATGGACCTGCCCGTCATCCGCGACATCCCCCACGACGCCTCCGGCTGGATGCAGTTCGTCTGGGCCACGCCCGTCGTCTTCTGGGTCGGCTGGCCGCTGCTGGTGCGCTTTGCCAATTCGCTGCGCACCCTGCGCTTCAACATGTTCACGCTCATCGGCCTCGGCGTTCTCGCCGCATGGCTCTACAGCACCGTCGCACTTGCGGCCCCGAACCTGTTTCCGCACGCTGCCACCCACGGCGGCATGGTGCTCTACTTTGAAAGCGCCGCCGTCATCACCGTCCTCGTCCTGATCGGCCAGCTCCTCGAACTCCGCGCCCGCAAGGCCACCGGCTCCGCCATTCGCGCCTTGATGAATCTCGCGCCCAAAACCGCGCTGCTCATTCGCAATGGCGAGGAAATCGAAACACCCGTGGATGACATTCAAATCGGCGATGTCCTGCGCATCAAACCCGGCGCACGCATTCCCGTCGATGGCAGCGTGACCGAAGGCAGCTCCACCGTGGATGAGTCCATGCTCACCGGCGAATCCATGCCACAGAAAAAGGAGGCGAACGCCGCAGTCACCGGCGGCACGGTGAATGGCAGTGGCACCTTCCTCATGCGTGCGGACCGCGTCGGCGCAAACACCCTCCTGAGTCAGATCGTGGAAATGACCGCCAAGGCGCAGTCCAGTCGCGCGCCCGTGCAGCGTCTCGCAGACCGCGTCTCCGCCTGGTTCGTTCCCGCAGTCGTGGGCGTGGCTGCCCTCACCTTCCTCCTCTGGTGGCAGTTTGGCCCGCAGCCCTCCTTTGCCTTTGCCGTGGTCAATGCCGTCGCGGTGCTGATCATCGCCTGCCCCTGCGCCCTCGGTCTGGCCACGCCGATGGCCGTCACCGTGGGCCTTGGTCGCGGCGCGCAGCTGGGCGTGCTCATCAAGAACGCCGAAACTCTCGAACGCCTGCACGAGATCGACATCGTGATGCTCGACAAAACCGGCACCCTCACCGAGGGCAAACCCTCAGTCACAGAAGTCTTCCCACTCCCCGGCCTCTCCGCCCGCGATCTCCTCGCCTGCGCCGCCGCTGTCGAATCCATGAGCGAGCACCCCCTCGCCACCGCCATCGTGAATGCCGCGAAGGAGCGCAACATCCCCATCGCTGCCGTCACCGATTTCCAGTCCATCACCGGCGGCGGCGTGCTGGGAAATGTCGGTGACAGCGAAGTCTTCATCGGCCAGGAGGCCTTCTTGAAAAAGAACGGCGTCTTCGTCAGCGCCGAATGCCACGCCCACTCGGTAAAAATGCAGGAAGAGGGCTGCACCGTCGTGGTCGTCGTGCTCAACGAGAAGCCGCTCGGCCTCATCGCCATCAAGGACAAGATCAAGGAGTCCGCCCCGCCAGCCATCGCCGCGCTGCACGCACTCGGTTTGAAATTGCAGATGATCACCGGAGACGCTCTCGCCACCGCGCAGCGCGTCGCCAAAGATCTGAACATTGACGAAGTCGCCGCCGAGGTCTCCCCCAAGGAAAAACTGCTCCACGTCTATCAGGCACGCGGCAAGGACCGCCACGTCGCCTTCGCCGGAGACGGCATCAATGACGCTCCCGCCCTTGCCGCCGCCGATGTTGGCATTGCCATGGGCACCGGCACCGAAGTCGCCATTCAAAGCGCCGCCGTCACCCTGGTGAAGGGAGACCTCCGCGCCCTCCATCAGGCCTTCGCCCTCAGCCATGCCACCATGAAGGTCATCCGCCAGAACCTCATGTTCGCGTTTCTATACAACGGCCTGGGCATCCCCCTCGCCGCCGGCATCCTCTATCCCTTCACCGGCTGGCTGCTCAATCCCATGATCGCCAGTGTGGCCATGTCCTTGAGCAGCGTGTCAGTGATTTTAAACAGCCTGCGCCTGCGGCAGTTCAAGTAACAGCGTTGCACCGCTCGCGGTCACATCACAAAAATCGACGTCACCAGTTTCCGATCACTCACCTTTTCAGGTTTGGAGCTTCCGTCCTTCTGCACAAATACACCCGCGCCGTTGGAAAAATAAACCGTTTCATTCGCGCCCACCGCATAGGCCATGACGCCTTCGCAGACGACTTGGGCTTCACCATCGGGCACATGCCGCATCAGCTGCCAGTTGCGCGGCACAAAATGGCTCAGCTCATTCTGCGCGGCATGCTTCATGGCCTTCTCCATGTTCACCCAGCGACCATGCAGAAACACAGCCTTGGGGTCAGCCGCCTGCGGTTGCGGAGGCCTGCCTGCCGTTTGCAAAGGCTTGCCCGAAAACAACATCGAGAACACATTCAAAAAGCCGAAAACAGCCCTCACCAGTCGGAAGGGAAACAGAACGATGTCTTTCAGAATGTTCCAAAACGACGGCGTATGAAAGGGCTCATACGGCCTGCGCAGATAGTAAAGCGTTCCCTCCGGTGAGAACGAGGGGCAGAGAAAATCATACCGCACATCCTCCACCACGGTTTCCATGTCTCCGGAGTCCAGATTCAAACGATGCAAGGTCGCCGGTCCCAGTCCTGCCCACGCATGGGTTTGCGCATGACGGGCAATGCCGCACGTCTGATAGACCAAAGACCGCGCATTTCCCGGCTCCCACACAGGAAAGGTGTCCAGCGAGTCCCCCTCAGTCAGTTCCATCAGTCCCCCGCCGCCAGCCTCAGGTTTGAACAGGCAGATGCGGCTCACGCCATGGTCCTGCGCGGCCGTCAGCAGCCATTCGGGACTCTCTTCATTTCGGCGCGTGGAGATCGAACTGAAACGATGTTTCGGACCATGCAGCAGCCGGCGTTCGTACTTCTCGCCCGGGTTGTATTCAAACAGTGCACGAACCTCATTCGCATCGATCGCATAGCACACGTGCCCGTCCTGACTGCCTGCACAGGAAAACTCGCTGCGGAAAGTATCTTCGACACTGGCCGGTTCGGCAGAAGGCAGACCTCCCCGCATAAATCCCGCACCACTTCCACCGCCCCGAAAACCCTGCCGATCCTGCACACTCTGCAGCCGCTTCTTCAGATTGGTGGAAAATTCCGAAACGATCTCCTCCTCGCGTCCGCCCGTCGTTTTGAGATAAAGCCTGCCGTTGGAAATGTAGCCAATTTGCGGATTCATGAAGAATGTTCGTATGGAAACTTTGCGGACAAAAGATGATCGCATGCAAACACAAGCCAATGAAAGGGTCCAACCTTTTTGCTTCTCCCGGCTTACAAGGCTTGCCCGCACCCCGGTTCTCTGAAACATTGCCCCCGTATTTCCTCTCCACCCGTGAACCCTGATCCGGCCAAGCCAGCTCCACACTCACCCTCAAACGAGGATGCGAAGTTCATGCCACCCGCTGAGGCACCGACAGGAATGATCACCTTGGGGCCGGAGGACGTGACCATCGCGATTCCCAATCTCAAGCCGGTGACCCCGCCGGTCACGCCCAAGCCTCCCGCTCCCGAGCCACCCACCGGCAATATCACCCTGGGCCCTGAAGATCAGACCATCGCCATCCCCAATCCCAGCCGCAGCCTGCCAGCGGCCACGATGGGCAGCGGATCAAATCAAAAATTTTCGCCCCCTTTGGGCACCGGCAATATCACGCTCGGCCCAGAGGATCAGACCATCGCCATCTCAACCGGCAGACCTGGCACACTTCCCGGTGCCGCCACGCTTCCCGGCGCGTCCACCATGCCGAGCCACGGCGGCCTCCCTGCCGCCACGGCAGGTTCCATGGCCTCCATGGGCACCACGTCCAAGCCGCGCTCCCACATGGAGTCCCTCACCGGCAACGACGGCTGGATCGGCGATCGCTACCGTCTGCTCGACAAGCTCGGCGAAGGCGGCTTCGGCGTCGTCTATCGCGCCGAGCAGGTGAAGCCCATCCACCGCATCGTCGCCATCAAGATCGTCAAGGCCGGTGTCGCATCGGCGGACATCCTCGGCCGTTTCGCCATTGAGCAGCGCACGCTCGCCATCATGGAGCACCCAAACATCGCCCGCATTCTGGACGCGGGCGAGACAGACATCGGTGCCCCGTTTTTCGTCATGGAGATGGTCAAAGGCCGCTCCATCACCAGCTACTGCAAGCAGAACGATCTCAATCTGCGCCAGCGCCTCGCCCTCTTCATTCCGGTCTGTCGCGCCGTGAATCACGCCCATCAAAAAGGCATCATCCATCGCGACATCAAGCCCGGCAATATCATGGTCATGGACGAAGCCGGCAAGGCCGTCCCAAAAGTCATCGACTTCGGCATCGCCAAAGTCATGGAAGGCGAAGGCTCCGGCCACACCATCGCCACCGGCGTTGATCAACTCGTCGGCACCCCCGGCTACATCAGCCCGGAGCAGATCGAAAACGGCAGCTCGCATGTCGATACCCGCTCAGACGTCTATGCCCTCGGCGGCGTCTTCTTTGAACTGATCTGCGGCCGCGCTCTCATCACTCCTTCGGACATCGCTTCAAAGCCCATCCACGTGCTGCTGCGCGATCTCGCGGAGAAAGATCCCCCCAAGCCCTCCACCATCGAGCCCACCGTCCAGGGAGACCTCGACTGGATCGCCCTCAAGGCCCTCGAACGTGACCCCGACCGCCGCTACGGCAGCGCCGACGATCTCGCCGACGACATCACGCGCTACCTCAGCTTCGAGCCCATCACCGCGCGTCCGCCCAGCAGAAGTTACCTCATCGCCCGGTTCGTTCGCCGTCATCGTGTCGGCGTCGCCGCCGCCATCGCCATCTCCCTCGCCGTGCTCATCGGCGGCATCACCAGCACCGCCCTGTATTTCAAAGCGGAGCGCAACCGCGTCGAAGCCGAGCTCGGCCGCGAAAACCTCAAAAAATCCTTCAGCCGTTCCGACGAGCAGATGGCCCGCCAGTTCTCCGAGCGCGGTCAGTACAACGACGCCGTCGCCTATCTCACGCGCTCGTTGCGCACCGATCCAGCCAACGAACTCTCCTCCACCAATCTCCTCTCGCTCCTGGCAAACGTTCACCTCATTCGTCCGGACACCGCACCTCTCGCGCTGCCGGAAGGAACCGTGGAAGCCGCCAAGGTCGCCGTCAGTCGTGAGGCAAACAAAGTCATCGCAGCCTCCTTCCTCAAGCCCAAGGCCACCCCCGGCCAGGTGGCCGTGCGCGCACCCCGCCGTGAAATCATCTCCATCTGGGACATGAAAACCGGCGAGCGCACCGATCATCCCGTCCCGCCCGGCGTGGAGATCACCTGCCTCGATGTCACCCCCGACGGCCAGCAGGTCGTCGTCGCACGCGACGATGGCAACGTCGAGCTCTGGACCCTCAAAGACGGCAAGCGCCGCACTCTCCAGCCGCGCATGCCAAACATCGTCACCTGCATCGCCTTCTCCGGCAACGGCACCAAGCTCCTCGCCGGCAGTGAAGTCGATGCCGCCGACATGGGCTCCATTCACCTCTGGGACCTCCGCCAGCCGCAGGAACCCGCCGTCGTCATGAAGCAAAAAGGAGCCGTCGGCGAGATCGCCGTGGACAACGACGGCGTCTTCGCCGCCTCCATTTTCAG
>NZ_JBIPNG010000508.1:0-4526 GCF_044373815.1 Prosthecobacter sp.
TCCGCACTCGATGGCGGCGATGTTTTCAAAGGCCACATCGCGGCAGTCGCCGTGGATGTTGAAGCCGTCGTTGTAAGGATGCGTGGCGGTGAGGTTCTTGATGACGAGGTGAGCATTGTCTCCGCTGAACTGCACGCCGGCGCTGCGCATGGGGGCAAAGATATTAGCATCGGCGAGTTTTTGGCCCGCTGGGAGCTTGAGGTAGAAGGTGCCATAAATCTGCTTGGAGGGTGGCTTCTCGCGTGAAGGGTCTTTGACGAAGGTCCATTCACCGGGCTGGAGTTCTTCCATTTTTTTGAGCGGTGCGCTGCGGCCTTTGGACGTGCGGCCCATGTGCTGCATCTGCCCATTCCATAGAAAGAACCAGCGACCGATGATGGCGTCGTCATTGCGTGCGATGAGATGATCATTGGCGAAGAGCCCGGGCGACACTTCAGTCCACTGCGTGGGATCGAGAGGATCGCTGCCTTCCAAGGTCGCGCCATGACCATCTAGCGTGATGGGTTTGCCGGGTTCGCCTTTCTTGCCGTAGAAGCCGGCATAGTCGCGATACACCTTGGGTTCGAGATGGATGATGTCTCCGGGCAGCGCGGCTTTGATGGCCTGTGCGATGGTGGGGGCGTCTTTGTCTTTGCCGACGGGGATGTCACGCGCGGCGGCAGATGCGGTGAGCAGGAGCAGGAAGAGGAGACTGGTTTTCATGCAGGTGGTGTCAGGGCGGCGGCGGCGGAGTAGGCGGCTTTCAACGTGGGATCGGTCTGCGTGTGGCTGCCGCGATAGACGAGCAGCAGGCCGAGGCGGGAGTGGTCTGTGGTGTTGGGCGCGGAGTGGTGGATCGTTTCGCACTGATGGATGGTGGCATCGCCGGGAGCGAGCAGGCCGCAGAATTGTTCGCTCAACGGCACGGGTGACGGAGTTGCCATGCCGATGCTGTTGCCGCGCACGCCGCTGGGTTTGGTGGGCTGCATGCCGTCCTTGTGCGAGCCTTTGATAAAGAAGACGGGGCCGTTTGCCTCGGTGACGGCATCGATGGCGATCCACACGGTGAGCATGTCCGGCGGAGTCTGGCAGAAGTAGGCATTGTCCTGGTGATAGGGCACGCCGGAGCCGATGCGGGCGGGCTTGTTGAAGGTCTCGACTCCGACGAGCACGGGCTCGCCATGGACCAGCGGAGCGACGAGTGCTCGGATGTCCGCGCGTTCGCCGAGGTGGCGGAACCACTCGTTGTATTTTTCGAGACGCCAGAGATTGCGCACGGTCTTCTCATCCTTTTCAAAGGTGCGGGCATCGACGGGCTGTGCGGCGAGGTCATCGCGGATGTAGCGCTCCAGTTCGGCACGCACGGCGGCGACTTCGTCAGCGGTGAGTAGATGGCGGACGAGCACGACGCCGTCGCGCTCATAGTCTTCGAGGATCTGAGGGGATTTTGTGTTCATGCGGTGAGTTCGGCAAAGAGTGCGGGTTCATCGAGGTTGAGCGCGGCGAAGGCCTGGTCGAGATGCGCAGGTGTGCGGCCGCCGATGAGCACGGAAGAGATGCCCGGCTGATGCAGCGCCCAGGCGAGGGCCAGATGCGCCTGCGAGTGACCGGTGCGTGCGGAGACGGCTTCGAGGGTGGCGAGACGGCGATACGAACCACTGTGAAAATAGACATCCTGATGTCCGGGGACTAGATCGAAACGCGATCCGCTTTGCACCCCCTGCTGATGCTTGCCTGTGAGAAACCCGGCACCCAGCGGGCTGTAGGTGACGAGGGCGATGCTGTGCTCCATGCAGTGTACGCGCAAGGCATCGCTCACGTCGCTGACAGCGAGGTTGTGATTGTTTTGTACGACGCTGAAGCGTGACCCTGCGGCGAGCAGTTGATCCAGAGTGACATTGCTGAGACCGAGCGCCTTCACTTGGCCGGAGCGCAGGAGTTCATCGAGAGCAGGGCCTGTTGCGGGCACGCTGTCATGCCACTGATGGAGGTACAGTAGATCGATTTGATCGACGCCAAGCCGCTGCATGCTGGCAGCGATGTCGATGCGGTCATAAGGTGGCAGTATCTTGGTGGCGATGGTGATGCCACTCGGGCGGCGCGAGGCGAGCCAGCGGCCGAGGATGCTTTCCGAGGCGCCGTGGCCGTAGGCTGCTGCGGTGTCGAAGAGACGAACGCCGCGCGCGAGGGCGTGGTCAAGCAGCACGCAGGAGGCTGCCTCATCAATCTCGCGCCCCAGCGTCACGCAGCCGAGACCGATCTGGCTGACCGGCAATGCAGCAGGCGTGATGGTGGCGAGTTTCATGAAAGCTGAATGCCTGCACTGGCAAAAATGCCTGCGCCGATGAAGCGGGCGCGTGAGCCGAGCAGGCGCTGGATGCGGAGGACTTCGTTCCATTTGGCCATGCGCTCGCTGCGGCTGAAGGAGCCGACTTTGAGCTGACCGGCATTGGTGGCCACGGCAAGATGCGCGATGAAGGCGTCCTCGGTTTCGCCGGAGCGCGCGGAGACGACGGGCAGCCAGCCGGCAGCCTGCGTGCGGTGAATGGCGGCGATGGTTTCGGTGACGGTGCCGATTTGATTGAGCTTGATGAGGACGGCGTTGGCGGTGCTGGCGGCGATGCCGCGCTCGATGCGTTCCAGGTTGGTGGTGAAGAGGTCATCGCCGATGAGCTGGCAGCGATGGCCGATGGCCTCGCGCACGATGTTCCAGCCCGCCCAGTCATCTTCGGCCATAGGGTCTTCGATGGAGACGATGGGATATTTATCGACCCACTCGATCATGAGCGTGGCAAACTGCTCGGAGGTGAAGCGGCGCTGTTCGAGGCCGAGTGTGTAGTGGCCCTCATGAAACAAATCCGTGGCGGCGATGTCGAGCGAGATGCCGACCTCTTGCCCGGGTGTGTAGCCCGCGCGTTCGATGGAGGCCATGAGGGCATCGAACACATCTTCATTGCGGTCAAACATGGGCCAGTAGCCGCCTTCATCGGCCACACCGGCAAGGAGGCCGCGCTCGCGCATAACATCGGCGGCGGCGTGGAAGACGCTGGCGGTGACTTCGAGGGTCTCCTCATACGACTGCGCGGTGAGCGCCATGATCATGAAGTCCTGGATGTCGATGCGGCCCTGGGCGTGCTTGCCACCGCCGAAGATCTGGATCTCGGGGAGCGGCAGCAGAGTCCCCTGCCCGCCGCCGAGGGATTCAAACAATGGGATGCGTTTCGCATTTGCCGCAGCCTGCGCCACGGCCATGCTGGTGCCGAGAATGGCATTGGCACCGAGGCGTGATTTCCCGAGTGTGCCGTCTAGCGCGATCAAGGCGGCATCCAGTCCGGCTTGATCAAAGACATCGCGCCCGAGGGTGGCGCTGGCGATTTCTCCTTTCACATGAGAGACGGCCTTGAACACCGATTTGCCACGGAAGCGGCTTTTGTCGCCATCGCGCAGTTCCAGCGCTTCATGGTGGCCGGTGGAGGCGCCTGAGGGCACCAGACCGTGGCCTGTCGTGCCATCTTCCAATGTAGCGATGACTTCCACGGTGGGATTGCCACGGCTGTCGAAGATTTGCAGGGCGTCGAGAGAGGTGATTTTCATGCGTGCGCAGCCCAGGCCTCCGTGAGAGTGGCAAGCGAGGGTGGTTGGGATAAATGGGAGAGAACGAAACGTGTGACGAGGTCGCGTTGTTCTGCGGAAAGATACTCGGCGGGTGATTTTCCGTGCACGCGAGCGAGGAGCAGGCAGAGGAGGAGCTTCACGGTGTTCGTTTCCAGATCGTGACCGCAGGCGGAAGTGTAGGCGGACCAAAAGACGGGCAAGAGCTGAAGGGCCATCGGGTTTAGGAGGGCCTTCAGGTGCAGATGCGTGAGCATGAAGGCGGCATCAAAGGCGGGATCACCAAACCATGCGCACTCGGCGTCCAGCACGATGAGTCGCTGCGGGCCGACGAGGAGGTTCTTGGGGCTGTAGTCTCCATGCACGAGGGCGAGCTTGGTTTCTGCCAGTCGAGCGGCCTCTGCGTGGAGCACGACAGCGGCTTCAGGCACGCGCTCGGCAGTGGTCAGCAGGTAGGGGTGGATGCGCAGGGCTTGGAAATTCGGCAGGGTGTCAAAGTGATCGCGTGCGACGGGATCATTCCAAGATGCGGCATGCAGATGACCGAGGACTTCGCCTGCGAGCCTTGCGGTTTCGGTTTCAAAGTGTCCTGCCAGCAGCAGAGACTTCCAGTTTTGCAGTTCATCGCCGAGGTATTCCATGGCGAACCAGCCATCGCCCCCGCCGAGGATGCGCGGCACGGCGGCAGGCATGAGGGGCGAGACGTATTCAAAGAAGGACTGCTCCACGCGATTGCGCGAGACATCGACAAACCAGTCGTCTTTGACGCGCAGCTTTTCCAAAGCGGCTTTGACCACGAGGCGCTGAGTGGGGGATTCCACGAGCACGATGTCGCTGGAAACACCTCCGGTCAGTGGCGTCACACGGATGTCGGTGCCACTGATCAGCCCTGCGGATTGCAAGCGTGGCAGGAGTTCTTCGGTGGTCATGCAAAT
>NZ_JBIPNG010000509.1:0-4513 GCF_044373815.1 Prosthecobacter sp.
AATCAGGACGTGAATGCGATGCTCGCGGACTATTGCACCAGCTACTACGGTCCCGCCGCGGAGGCGATGAAGGCCTTCATCACCCACGCCGAGGCGAACTGGATGCACATGAGCACTGATGCGGCCAAAATCGGCGAGTCGTTCGATCTGCTCGCCAAAGCCAGAGCCGCCGCCGATTCTGCGAGCCTTCCAGGTCGTCGCATTCAGCAGATCGCCGACACCATGAAGCCACTGGAAGCCCTGCGCGTGCAGCTCAGCCGCAAGCGCGAGACCGATCTCGACTACCGCGCACTCGAAACCGTCAACACCGGAGCCAAACCGCTCGGCAGCAAGCCGCTCGATGGCCAGGTGGACAAAGGGTATTGGAGCACCGTGCGCATCGCGCCGCTCATCAAGCTGCGTCCGCAGGACCCCCAGCCGAAGTGCAACAGCAGCTTCCAGATCCAACGCGAGGGCAGCACCCTGCACATCGGGATCGTCTGCCTGGAGCCGGACATGAACGGCCTGCAAAGCAGCACGACGAAGAACGACGATCCCAAGCTGCTGGAAGGCGATCACATCACGCTCCTCATCGAGACACCCTCGCGCAGCTACTACGAGATCTCCATCAACCCCGCCGGAGCCGTCTATGACCTCGACCACGCTCCCGGCGGCAAAGGCGCGGCCTGGACTAGCGGTGCCCAGCTCGCTGTGCATCGCGGCGCGGACCGCTGGAGCATCGAGATGCGACTCCCCATCGTCGGCGCGGAGGCCTTCACCCTCGATCCCACCAAGGGCATCGACGGTGCCCAGCCCAAAGACCTCTTCCCCTGGCACTTCAACCTCGGCCGCAGCCGCGTCCGCGATGGCAAAGCCGAGCGCACCGCCTTCTCTCCCACCGGCAAGGATGACTTCCACGTCACCGAGAAGTTCGCGAAACTGTGGGGACGGTGAGTGGCAGGCCTTCGCATCACGGCAGATCGACAGCTCGAATCATTCCTCTCCTTGCGTGCGTATTGGTTGGCTCGCTCATTTATGAAACGCTCGATTCTTGCCCTCACTCTCTGCTTCCTCACCGCCGCGCAGGCGGACGTCACGCTGCCCGCAACGTTTTCGGACCACATGATCCTCCAGGCCGATGCGGCAGTGCCGGTTTGGGGCTGGGCTTCACCAGGAGAGGACGTGACCGTCTCCATCGCGGGGCAGACGAAGTCGGTGAAGGCCGATGACAAGGGCGAGTGGCGGGTGAAGCTCGATCCGCTGAAGTCGGGCGAGAGCACCACGATAACGGTGAAGGGCAAAAACACGATCACGATCCAGGACGTGCTCGCGGGTGATGTGTGGCTGTGCTCGGGGCAGTCAAACATGGCGTGGACGGTCGGCAGGCTTCGCTCCTTCAAAGATGAGCAGACCACCGCGAATGCGCCGCAGCTCCGCATGTTTGTGGAATCGTCCGGCGGCGCGGGCGAGAGCAATGTGAAGCCGCGTGGCGAGTGGAAGCTCACGACTCCAGAGAATCTCGCCAACTTCAGTGCCACGGCGTATTTCTTTGGCCGGCATCTGCATCGCGAACTGAAACAGCCCGTCGGCCTGCTCGTGTCCGCCGTGGGCGGCACGCCGATCCAAAACTGGATCAGCCCGAAGTCGCAACGCACGCATCCCGAGATGGCCAAGCCTTTCACGGCGATGGATGTGTCGATGAAAACCTGGACGCCGGAACGCGCGAAGGAGTTGTATGCGCGGCAGCTCGAGGGCTGGCAAAAACTAGCCGATAAGGCCAAGGCGGAGAACAAGCCCTTGCCGCCGAAACCGGCGCCGAGTCCTGATCCGCGCACGCGGGCTCCGGGAAACCTCTTCAACGGCAAAATCGCCCCGCTGGCCGGTTACGCGATCAAGGGCGCGATCTGGTATCAGGGCGAGTCGAACGCCTTCACGGTCGAGGGCGGCAAGTTTTACGCCGAGCAGCTTCCCATGCTCGTCAAAGACTGGCGCGAGCACTGGGCGCAGGGCGATTTTCCCCTCGCGTGGGTGCAACTGCCGAACTTCCACAACGAGCGCTTCCTCGGCTGGTGCGAGGTGCGTGAATCCATGCTCAAGACGCTCGCCGTCCCGCACACCGGCATGGCGATCTGCCTCGATCTCGGCGATCCGAAGGACATTCATCCGCAAAACAAACAGGAGGTCGGCCGCCGCCTCGGCCTGTGGGCGCTGGCGAAGGTTTACGGCCAAAACATCGCGTGGAACGGCCCTTTGCCGAAAACGCCGCAGTTTGCGAACGGGGCTGCGGTTTGCACCTTCGAGCATGCGGAGGGCCTCGAAGCCCGCGCAGGCCAGATCGAAGGCTTCGAACTCGCCGGAGCCGATAAAACCTTCCATCCCGCCATCGCGAAGATCGACGGCGAGAAAGTCATCGTCACCTCGCCGGAGGTGAAAACACCCGTCGCTGTACGCTACGCTTGGAAAGACGATCCGAAGGCGAATCTCGTGAATGTAGCAGGCCTGCCCGCCTCGCCATTTCGCAGTGATGCATGGTGATCGATGCGTTTTGATAGGCAGAGGAGTCCAGTGAAACGAGACACACCTAAATCCAGAACCGGGCTGGAAAAAGATTTGGGGGAAAAGGTTCATTCAGACCATCTTTTACCAGCCATAATTAGCCCTCCAACAGACCTGATGAAACGTCTTCTCGCTCTACTCTTCTTTGTCGCCAACCCCCTGCACGCAGTGGATCTGACTTTGACCTCGCCGCTCGATTACCAAGTCGTGCAGCGGAGCAGTCCGGGTCGAGGGTTGCTGCGCATTGCGGGGGAGTTGTCGGAGGATGTCCCCGCCGATGCAGCCGTTCAGGTGCGGCTGGTGAACAATGACAAGCCAACGACTTGGACGCAGGTCAACTCGGTGAAGGGTCGCAAGGTCATCGCCTCATACGAAGCACCCGCAGGTGGCTGGCTGAAAATGGAAGTGCAGGTCGTGCACGGCGGAAAACAACTCGCGCTCGGCAGCGTGGCGCATGTGGGCATCGGCGAGGTGTTTGTGATCGCGGGGCAGTCGAACTCGGCGAATCACGGCCAGGAAAAGCAGACGACGAAGACACAGCGCGTGGCGTCGTTCGATGGCAAGGCGTGGCGCATCGCGAATGATCCGCAGCCGGGCGCGAGCGGAGGTGGCGGAAGTTTCGTGCCGGCGTTTGCAGATGCGGTGGCGGCAAAGGAAAACGTGCCCGTCGGCATCATCGCGTGTGGCATTGGTGCGACGAGTGTGCGCGAGTGGTTGCCGAAGGGCGCGACGTTTCCGAATCCGCCGACGCTGGTGAGTCGCGTGGAGCAACTGCCGAATGGCCAGTGGGCCAGCAAAGGCGCGGCGTATGAGGCTTTCAGCCCCCCTCACACCCCGTCTCCGCGCGACGTCCAATGCCAACTCGACCCGCCCCACTCAAAAAGCAATTTCCTGGTAGTGAGCAGCAGGGCGGCTAGGAGGATGTGTTTCATGGTTTGTTCGCACTAGTCTGGAGTTGGCTAAAGGGGAGAGATTTCAGCCATTCGGTGAATCGTCCGGCCCACTGAGCGCCTTCACCTTGAACTCCGAGCCGAAACGACCTGTGGCCGCCTTTCTCAATGATCCAAAGTCGGGATTGTGTTCCGACTTTCTCACACGCGCGGGCGATGCCTTCCGCGAACGCAGTGGGTGCCACCGTATCATCCCGCGCGGAGCACAGAAACATCGGCTGCGTTTCGTTCGTGATGGAAAAATCTCCCTCCTTGTTCGTGCCAGGCCACGGACAAAGCAGGCCGACGAACGCCGGACGACAGCTTTCGCGCTCGACCGGGTCCTGCGCTTCCGGCTGGCCGCCATGCTCACCTGTGGCCACGCGCAGGATCAGATGCGCTCCGGCTGACCCACCAAGCATCCCGATTCGGGCGGGATCAACCCCCCACTCCGGTGCGTGATGCCGTGTGAGGCGCATCGCGCGTCGTGCGTCCATCAGCGCTGCGTCGTATCCGCGTGACGGCGGCTGGGTTCGATACTTTACCACGATGAGCGCGATCCCCTGTGAGTTGAAAAACTCCGCGTTGCCCACTGCATCACTGAGGTGCGACACGGAGCGATACGAGCCGCCGGAGCAATACACCACTGCCATGCCGTTGCCCTTCTTGGGCCGATAGACCTTCATGCCCGGCACGCTTACGTTGAAGGTCGTGATGCCGTTTGGGGTTGTTTCAGGCGCGGCGTTGGCGACAAGGCCAGGTGGCGACGTCTCCCACAGCGGGAGCGAAATCGGTTCGGCAGCGTGCAAACCGCCCCAGACGGCGTTGGGCGCGGCCAGTGGCGCGAGCAGCAGGGCGGTGAGGAGAACGGAAATAGATTTCAGCATGGCAAAAGGCGGGCGTTGTGAGGCGATACTCGTTACGCCCGCGATGCTGAGAATCTACCTCCGCCCGTTCAGAATCATCTCGTTCACCTTCTGCCGCAGGGCCTCCATATCGGGATCGACAAAGCCAGACCTCCTCACACCCCGATCCCGCTCCACATCCAG